>JAKLHL010000117.1 GCA_022710165.1 Bdellovibrionales bacterium
TCGTTGTAATAGGCGATGAGGGAATAAATTCCAAATTAAAAGCATCCGATTGGGATGAGGTCGTTTCGGCAATAGTGAAAGGAATAAAGGAACACGACCTTAAAAACGGGGTACTTGAAGGCCTAAGACTTTCGACCTCGTTCTTAAGACAGCATTTTCCTATCGCTGAAGGTGACACTAACGAGATCAGTGATTCACTTATAATAGAGGGGTACTGAGCTTAAATATGGGATCAAAAATAGCGGTCATAGCTGTAGGCGGTAATTCACTTATAAAGGACTCAAGAAAGGTCTCCATAAAGGACCAGTACGAGGTCTGCTACGATACCGCTCAGCACATTTTTGAGCTTGTAAAACAGGGCTGGAAGATAGTAATAACCCACGGGAATGGTCCTCAGGTGGGCTTTGTTCTAAGGCGCTGTGAGGTATCTAAGCATGAAATGCCTATGCAAACCCTTGATGCCTGTGTTGCGGACACTCAGGGAGGCATTGGCTATCTTTTGCAGAGGGCCCTTAACAACGTCTTTATAAAGAACGGCATAAAAAAGCCAGTAGTGACCGTAATAACACAAGTCGCTGTGGACCCAGATGATACTGCTTTCAAGAACCCTACAAAACCAATAGGTGCCTTTCTTAAAGAGGCTGATGCAAGGCTACATGAAAAAAAAGATGGATGGAAGGTGCTTGAGGATGCCGGCAGGGGTTACAGAAGGGTGGTAGCCTCACCAAGACCAAAAGAGATAGTGGAAATTGATGCTGTAAAGGACCTCGTAAATAGCGGGGCGGTCGTGATAACAGCAGGCGGCGGAGGCATTCCGGTAGTCAGACAAGAAGACGGCACTTTGGTTGGAATAGAGGCTGTAATAGACAAGGACCATGCGTCCTGTCTGCTGGCAAAAGAGCTTAAGGCTGACTGTTTCGTAATCTCAACTGCGGTAGAGAAAGTGTACCTTGATTATGGCAAGCCTTCACAGCGTGCAATAGATTCCATGACCACTGAACAGGCAGTAAATTATATGCAAGAAGAACAATTCTCTAAAGGGAGCATGCTTCCAAAGGTAAGCGCCATAGTTGATTTTGTTAATGCCACAGGTGGCTATGGGATAATAAGCAGTCCTTATCAAATAATAGACGCTGTAAATAAAAAAGCCGGTACCAGGATCACCTTATAAATCTGTATATCAAAGGGTACTTAAAGTGCCTTCCCTTGCTGCAGCTTATGCTTGCCACTATCGGCATTACGAACGCGAATATCAGAACAGGGATAACGATGAGGATGCCTATTATTAGCACACACATTAGTGTGGCACCCAGGCCAAGGATGAACACGTTTATCAGGAAGTTTATCATCTCAAGGCCCTGCTGATTGGCGTACTCAGAACTGTCCTTTTTTGTGAACCATATATAGACGGGCAGTATCAATCCCACGAAAGGCAGGATTATGCCGGCCAACAGACTAAGATGCATCAGAACAGCGGTGTTCCTTTCCTGAACAGTGTTACTCAGTTGTAAGACTCCACTTTTTTTTCTAATACGTTCAGCTGTACAAGGCCTGATATCCTCTGGTCCTCTTTACCTTTGTTAAAGATTATAAGTGTTGGGATGCCGGTTATGCCGAATTCCTGAGCAAGCTCAGGGTTTTCGTCGACGTTAACCTTTGCCACCTTTATCTTGGTCTGCTTAGAGGCGAACTCTTCCAATATAGGGGCCATCATCCTGCATGGTCCGCACCAAGGTGCCCAAAAATCCACCAGATATACATCGCTGGAATTCTTTACATGAGTGTTGAACTCACTTGTGTTCAATTGTGTTACTGTTCCCATTCTTTCCTCCTAGACATTGTGTGATGAAATTTTCCATGGCCTCATAGAACTCAAATCTGTTCTCTTCGTTCCTGAAACCATGTCCCTCGTCATCTTTAACGAGGTACGGCACATTTATACCACGTTTTCTTAAAGCGTCCACCATTTGATTTGATTCGTTTATATTGACCCTGGGGTCCTTTGCTCCCTGTGCTATCAGCAAGGGTACTTTTATCTTGTCAGCGTGGTAAAGAGGCGAGGTCTTTTCGAAAAGTTCTTTGTCCCTTGCTGGATCACCGACCATTTCACTGAACATATCAAGATAAGGTTTCCAGTAAGGAGGGATGGACTTTATGAAAGTAAAAAGATTAGATACACCGACGTAATCTATCCCACATGCATAAAGGTCCGGAGTGAAGGTAAGTCCGGCAAGCGTTGCATATCCACCGTAGCTCCCGCCATAAATGGCTATCCTTTTAGGGTCGGCAATACCTTGCTTTATGAGCCAGTTAACACCGTCACTTATATCGTCCTGCATCTTCAATCCCCACTGCTTAAAGGACGCTTCCCAGAATTTCTTACCATAGCCTGTTGAGCCCCTGTAGTTCATTTGCAGCACTGCATAGCCTCTATTGGCCAGGAACTGTACCTCTGGGTTGAAACCCCATTCGTCACGCGCCCATGGCCCTCCGTGAGGGTTTACTACCACAGGCAGGTTTTTTGGTCTTTTGCCTTTCAATGATGCCGGAAGTGTGAGGTAGCCGTGTATTACAAGTCCGTCCCTGGAACGGTATTTTATAGGCTTCATCTCAGCCATTTTTTCAGGGTTCAGCCAGGGACTGAGCTCTGCCAGTTTGGTCAATTTTTTCTGGATGGAGTCATAAATATAATATGCCCCAAGGTCTCTATCGCTGTAGGTCCTTACTATGAATTTATCCTCGTTCTTATTGAGGTCCGTTATCGTTATTTTAACGTTCTTTGGAAGTTTTTTCTCTACATCCTTGAACATCTTTTCCACTAAGGAATCTAAGAACTTTCTTTGGAGCTTGTCGGTGTAGTAATGGACAACGGTAAGTTTTTTCCTTTTCTTTGAGTAGCTCATCCCGTCTACGTCCACTTCCCTGTTCCTATATATGGTCTTTACTTCTTTATTCAGCTTGGGGTCGTAGATTACAGCCTCTACCTTGTCCTTTCCTATGTTTGACAGGGCATAGATCCTTTTATTGTCGAAGGTAAAGAATTCCGGAGAAAAGCTGTCCTTAAAAGTAGTGGTAAAGAGCGCTTTAAAGTCCTGTTCCTCTGTATCCCTGTAGAGCAGGGTGGTGTTGACACCGTCGGTGGTCGTGGCGGCCCTTACCTTGCCGTTGTGGTCCGTGTACCACTCCGTTATGTTGCCTGGGTTCTTTGCGGTCAGGATCAATTCTCCAGAACTAAGATTAAGCCTGTATACGTCAAAGATCTCTTTGTTGATCTGGTTGGTCATTACAAGGAGCTCATCCTTTGATATGTCCTCCAGGTCATCCAAGAGCCCGGCCCTTACATCCTTAAATGGGGTCAGGTCCTTTGACTTTCCCGTCCTTATATCAACGCTAAAGATGTGATAGTTCTCGTCGCCGTCAAAATCCCTGGTATATACTATGTAGTCGTTCTCTTTCCACATATAGCCGGCTATATCCCTGTCGGTGACGCTTGTTATCCTCTTTGGTTCAGAGGAAAGGTCCGCAGGCTGTATGAAGATGTTCATTCGGTTCTTGTATGGCGCCATGAAGGACAGGGTCTTACCGTCGTTTGATATCTTGTAGGAAGATCTTTCAGGGTTCCTAAAAAAATCCCTAAGGGGTATTCTCTCCATTTGTACTTCTCCATGGATATAGTGGACGTTAAAGGCCAGCAGGGTCAGCAAAAATAGTTTTTTCATGATGGTTTATGTGTACTAGAAGAATCTTTCTTTGGCAAGGATAGTCGCAATGGTTAGGCGCTGAAATCATAATGCTTATATGTGCTTGAATAAAGTTCTGTCCAGCGGGTTTTTAAAGTCTACTGAAGCGTTCCTCTCCTGCAGGAACTTTTTTCCGCTCCAGCCTCCTTTTCTGAGGAGGAGTCTTTTGCTCGTTAAAACTAAAGACTCGGTACGCCTAACCATTGCGTTTTTTTACCTCTCTATTACTGATACATCTCTAACGATATCTTAAATACAGCCACCCTCAACGCGTCTGTTTTCCTGTCGATGCCCCACATGCTTGGTCGCTTATGCATATCAAATTATCTGAGTCGTTCTCTTTGAATTTAGCTTCAGTAAGGGTTATGCCTGAACCTGAAGTTACAGCGTCAAAGCTTATGGCCCCGTAGTTCACAGTAGCAGAGGCCAGTTTTTGTGCGCTAAGTATGTCGTCTTTCTTGTTGCACAATAGGTCGGTCGGATAAGGGTTCAAGGTTGAATTGCAGTATGTGTCCCAGTTGCTGGTAAGAGTCCCCACAGGGAGTGATGTTACATATGCAAAAACTCCCAAGGCCTCTTTGCTTAACATTATGCTTGACCTAACATAGGCCTTGAATTTGTCTGGGCAAGAGCTTGGCGGGGTTAATTTAACTGTGAAAAGAGGTCTCATTGTGTCTGAACCTTTATCTATGAAAACCTCGACGTCGCACTTGGTGCTGTTGGCCCCGCAGGACCCTACGAGCACCCTAAGCTGATCTATGGTGAAGACTTTTACAGGAGAGGTCTTTGCGCCGTATTTATATTCATCATTTTCTAGCGATGCCGAAAGACTTCCCTCTATGGCGCCAAATATCTCGTCCGCCCTGGATTGTCCGACGCTGTCGTCAAGTGTTACTGCAGAACCAGAGTACTGAAGGTTTTTTTGTGATCTTTTTTTACCGCCCATGCAGGCAGATGTTGCTATTAAACTTAGGACCAGTATTAAATTAATTAGTTTATACATAAAACCCTCTCTTTTTAACTTATTACATTATAACATTTTTAACTTTATTTGTCAATCAATTCCTTTTCGGGTTGAAATCCCTGTAAAGCATGTATATCATTGGGTTCATTGAAATTATACTAGATACATGGAGGCTATACTATGAAAAAGTTATTGGGTTTGGGATTATTGACGGTTTTTTGTTCCACGGTTCTTGCAAGTGATCTTAAGAAAGCTCCTCAAAATGAGCCTCCAGGAGCAAGACTTAAACAAGCTCAGGCTCAGAATGCAGAAGTATGCAATACTGCAAAGCTTGAAGAGATGAAGGCTGAAAAGGCCAAGATCTTAGATAAAAAGAAAGCCTGCAAGAACAAGGCAGAAAGAAAGGCCATGAACAGAGAGATGAGGGCTTTAAAGAAAAAGATCAAGAAATGTTCAAAGACGCTGGGCGTAAATAACGTAAATAAGAAGAAGTGAGTGGTGGGAAGTGCAGGGCTCGAACCTGCGACCCCCTGCTTGTAAGGCAGGTGCTCTGAACCAAC
>JAKLHL010000118.1 GCA_022710165.1 Bdellovibrionales bacterium
GCAAGGGGCCGGCGGTTTGTGTTAATTGCGGAGCCATGACAGAGACACTTCTTGAGAGCGAGCTATTTGGACACAAGAAAGGGTCTTTTACAGATGCTGTTTCTGACAGAAAGGGAGCTTTTATAGAGGCTGAAGACGGGTTCCTTTTTCTTGATGAGATAGGCGAAATGACGCCAAGAGGACAATCGAAGCTGTTAAGGGCTATAGAATACAAGGAGGTCAAACCTGTCGGAAGCGATGTTTCTTTGAAACACAGGGCAAAAGTGGTTTTGGCTACCAACAGGGACCTTGTCGAGCTCTCTAATGACGGCCGTTTTAGGAGAGATCTATATTATAGGATAGAGGGTTTTAAGATAGAGCTTCCTCCACTCAGAGAGCGGCCAGAGGACATAGAGGCGCTTTTGAAGTTCTTTTCGGGTGGGACCTATAGATTTTCTAAAGAGGTCTTGCCAAACCTTTTGAAGCACGAATGGCCAGGTAACGTAAGGGAACTAAAGAATGCCATTGAACGGGCTAAAATAAGAAGCTTGTATGGTGAAAAGCTTATAACCTGGGAAATGATGGGTGTTGTAAAGCATACACAAAAGAACAATGGCAAAATGACCCTAGAGGACATGGAAAGAACCGTAGTTGAAGACGCCTTTACAAGGTGTGAATTTAATATATCAAGCGCCAGTAGGGCCCTCGGGGTACCAAGGTCGACACTGTACAGCAAGCTAAGAAAATACAATTTAATATCGTGACCCATGCGCTGGTTTTATTGACTAAAATTACAGCGGGTGATATTCCTCTAGCCTTATGGAACTTCTAAGATCAATATTTGACCAGCTTGGCATAAACAAGACGTTCTTTATTCAATTCGTTCTTGTCTCTATAAGCGTCATAGCTCTTTCTAATCTTGCCTTTAACAAGGTGCTAGAGATATTGGTCTTAAGAGACAGAAAAACAAGGGGCGCTAAGAAGGATTCAGAAGAGATATTGTTCGAATATGAAGATATAAAGAAAGAGTATGATGCCAGATGGTCTGTTTACCAGGATAAAGCGGACGATATCAGGGACCGCGGTTATGATGATTTCAAGAGTAAAGCAGAACAGGTGATAAGGAATAGCAAAGAAGAATCTTCAAGATATTTAGAGCTAAAGAGAACAGAAATGGAAGAAGTTTTGGACAAAGAGAGGGCCAAGCTGGAAAAGGAGTCCTCGGAGCTGGTGGGGCAGATAAAGGAAAAAATATTTGAAGGTGTTTTAAAAATACAATGAGCGAGAACTTTAAATATTTGATATTTTCATTCATAAATTTCTTTGTTTTCTTTGGCTTTCTTTTTCTTATCCTTAGAAAACCTATATCGGGATTTCTTTTGAAGAGGAACGAGGATTACATAAATGAAAGCAAGAAATGGTCTGAGGCTGTTCTAGAAGCCTTAAAGTCCGCTCAAGACATGAAATCTAAAACACTGAACATCCAAAAGGATGGTGAAGAGTATCTTGAATCTGTAAGAAGAGAGACGAAAGAAATTGGCGCAGTAATGTTAAAACAGGCCGACGATGTTGCCAGAACAATAAAACTTGATTCAGAAAGGATGGCCAGCGCCGAGAAAATGTCATACAGTACTAGACTAAAAGATGATTTCATAACAAGTCTTATAAAAAGCGCTAGAGAAGATCTTTCTAGGGATGTGGATCAAAAGCTTGCAAAGGGTTATCTTGTAGACGGTTCAACCAAAGTTAAAAGCGGGGACATAAAGAGAGCATGAAAAGGGTTGTATCAAAAATATCAAAAGTCTATGCTCAGGCGATCTTTGAATCTTATCAGGATGCAGTCCTCAAGGATTTCGGCGATGTTGTAAGATTTATGTCTGATAACGATAATGAACTCTACAACGCGCTGGTTTCACCTTTACTTCGAAAGGAACAAATGGTGGACATGATAAGGAACATCTTCAAGGATAGGCTCGGCAAAGAAATGTTTGATTGCCTTATGCTTATAGCCGACAAAAAAAGGGTGAAACAGGTTTTTGAGATATATGAGCTTTATGTCAATCTTATAGATGAAAAGGACGGTTTCGTGTGTGGTGAATTTAGGATACCTACAAGATCATCGAAGGAAGAGGAAACCATGGTTTCCGATGTAGTTTCTTCCATTCTTGGTAAAAAGACTAAAATTGATTTTATTAAAGATGAGAACATGATCGCAGGCTTTCAGGGTATGGCTGGTGATAAATTCTTGGATTATTCCATTCGTGGTCATTTGAAACAATTAGAGAACGAGCTTAAATAAGGGGTGTTTTTATGGAACAGCTTAGAGCAGATGAGATAAGTAAATTAATAAAAGAACAGATCAAAAGTTTTAGTAAAAAGATAGAAGTTTCTGAGGCTGGAGTAGTTCTTAACGTCGGTGATGGTGTTGCCAAGATATATGGGCTGGAAAAAGCTATGACCGGAGAGCTGGTCAAATTTAACGAGCACTCTTTTGGCATGATCCTTAACCTGGAAGAAAACTCGGTTGGTGCGGTCATATTTGGAGAGAATGATACCGTGAAAGAAGGTGATATCGTCAAGAGGACTGGAAGGATAATAGAGATACCCGTTGGCGAAGAACTTCTTGGGAGGGTGGTCGATCCACTTGGATTTCCGCTTGATGGGAAGGGTGAGATAAAATCCAAACACAACAGAAGAATAGAGATAAAGGCACCAGGTATAATATATAGACAGCCTGTTAACGAGCCTCTGCAAACCGGCATTAAAGCAATAGATGCCATGACGCCGATCGGAAGAGGCCAAAGAGAGTTGATAATTGGTGATAGAAAAACAGGAAAAACCGCTATCGCGGTAGACACCATAATAAACCAAAAAGGTCAGGGGGTTCATTGTATCTATGTCGCAATAGGTCAAAAGCAATCAACTGTCGCATCGGTCATAGACAAACTTACTTCAAGCGGAGCAATGGAATATACGACGGTTGTGAGCGCTACAGCCTCTCAACCAGCACCTTTACAGTATTTGGCACCGTACTCAGGCTGCACGATAGGCGAATATTTTAGGGATGGCGGTAAGCATGCGCTGGTAATATATGATGAACTCACAAAACAAGCACAGTCTTATCGTCAGCTTTCTTTGCTTTTAAGAAGACCACCAGGAAGAGAAGCATACCCTGGCGATATATTCTACTGTCACTCCAGGCTTTTAGAGCGTGCTGCCAAAATGAGCAAAGAGCAGGGCGGCGGGAGTCTCACGGCACTTCCTATAATAGAGACCCAGGCTGGAGACGTTTCAGCTTATATACCGACCAACGTAATATCAATTACAGACGGGCAAATATACCTTGAGGCTGATCTTTTCAACTCTGGGCAAAAGCCGGCGGTCAACCCAGGTATATCTGTTTCCAGGGTCGGAGGTAATGCGCAGATAAAAGCGATGAAACAGGTCGCTGGCATGTTGAGAATTACGCTGGCCCAATTTAGGGAACTTGCTGCCTTTTCACAATTTGGATCTGACCTAGACAAGGCAACTAAAAAGCAACTTGATAGAGGCCAAAGACTGATGGCAATACTTAGGCAAAAACAATATTCTCCTGTGGCCGTCGAGAAACAGGTCCTAACAATTTATGCTACCATAAATGGGTTCATGGATAATTTTTCAGCAGAAGATGCAGAGGAGTTCGAGTTTGAGCTTATTAATTATGTAAGCTCCAAAAACCCACAGCTTCTTTCTGAAATTAGGGATAAAAAGACGCTCAGCGATGAGCTTAAGGGACAGTTAAATTCAGTGTTGGCAGATTTCATAAAGGTGTTTAGACCAAGAGGGAGAAAGGGTTAAAATAACATGGCGTCACTCAGGGACCTTAAGAAGAGAATAAGTACCGTTAAAAACACTCGCCAAATTACAAAGGCGATGAAGATGGTCTCTGCCTCAAAGCTAAGGAGAAGCCAAACGGCTTTATTGTCGTTGAGGCCTTATGCATACAAGATAATATCTGTAATGAATTCCCTCAGGGACAGAATAGACATCTTTGAACACCCTCTTTTGTTAAGAAGAGAAGTAAAAAAAATAAGACTCATCATAATCTCATCTGATAGAGGGCTTTGCGGATCTTATAATTCAAACATAATAAAGACCGCAGAAAAATATATAAGGGATGCAGGGCTTAACCAGGATAACTGTATTATGGATTTTATTGGTAGGAAAGCCTATGAGTATTTTAAGAAGAGATACAGCAATATCGGTGACAACTACAGGATAGAACAGAATCCAAGTTATGATGACATCTCTTATATAAGCGAAAGGCTGATAGAGCACTACATAGAAGGTGAATTTGATTCTTTGGTGGTTATATATAATGAATTCAAATCGGCCATGTCCCAAAAAATAGTTATAGAGAGATTATTCCCGATCATACCTCCTGACTATACGGAGCCAGTTGAAAGGGACATGTATATATACGAGCCTGACAAGACGAGAATTGTAGACGAGATAATACCAAAGTATGTGAAGATAGAGGTGTTCAGGATGCTTTTGGAGAGCCTCACCAGTGAATATGGTTCGAGGATGACGGCTATGGAAAACGCCACAAGAAATTCAGAAGAAATAATGAAGAAGGTCACCTTAATCTACAACAGACAAAGACAAGCTGCGATAACCAAGGAACTTAGCGAAATAGTGGGCGGTAAAGAAGCCCTGGAATCGGCGTAATACAGGAGGTTTTTTAATATGGTTCAATTCAACGAGACTGTAGCAAAAGGTAGTATAAAACAGATAATAGGTCCAGTTGTCGACGTTGTTTTCCCAGGCGGAGATTTGCCAAAGATATATGGCGCGCTCAAGATAAGCAATCCAGCCATCTCAGATAAAGAGTGGAATCTGGTGGTTGAAGTTGCACAACACCTTGGCGACAACACGGTAAGGACCATTGCCATGGACACTACCGACGGGCTTGTAAGGGGGATGCCGGTTCTAGACACAAATGATGTAATAAAGGTCCCCGTCGGCAAAGAAGTGCTTGGAAGAATAATAAACGTAATAGGTGAACCTGTTGATGAGATAGGGCCTATAAATACAAAAAAATATTATCCTATACACAGGGAGGCCCCAAAACTACAGGACCAGAACGTAAAGGTAGAGATACTGCATACTGGTATAAAAGTTGTCGATCTTTTAGAGCCTTATAGGAAAGGAGGAAAGATCGGTCTCTTTGGCGGCGCTGGAGTTGGTAAAACGGTCGTAATAATG
>JAKLHL010000119.1 GCA_022710165.1 Bdellovibrionales bacterium
GACAGATCTACGACGGTCTATACGAATATAATTATGTAAAATCCTCTTTTGAACTATATCCAGTGCTTGCAGAGTCAATGCCTGAAGTATCCAACAATGGGTTAACATATACAATAAAACTAAAACAGGGTGTAAGATTCTCTGACGATCCTTGTTTCAAGAACAACGACGGCAAAGGAAGAGAACTAACTGCTGACGATGTCGTTTATTCAATAAAGAGGAGTATCGTCACCCCAGAAACACAGAGCATGTTCTTCTCTATGGCACTTTCAGAAATACTTATCGGAGGAGAAGAGTTCCAGCGTCAAGCAACAAAGTCAAAGAACAACGGCATAGACAACGAACTCCCTGGTCTTAAGGCCATTAACAGATATACGGTACAGTTCAATCTTAAGAAATCCCCTGCTTACTTCCCTGTCATACTTATGAGGCCAAATGCTTTCATAGTCCCAAGAGAAGCTGTTGAACATTACGGTGCTGAATTCAGGTATCACCCTGTTGGATCTGGTGCTTTCATGGTGGAAAGCTGGGACAAGGACTCAAAGATAATCTTAGTTAAGAGCCCCAATTACAAGCACGGCAAGTTCCCAAGCTTTGATGGTTCTCCAGATGAAGATGCAACTTTAATGAGATACTCTGGGAAAGAACTACCGTTCCTGGACAAAATAGTTTATTACTTTCTTTTGGATGAAGCTCCTCGCTGGATGAACTTCAACAAAGGACTTATAGACATAGTGATGCTAGACAAGGATAGCTACTTTGATGCGTTCCTCCCTAATGGTAATCTTTCAAAGAACCTAGAGAACAGGGGCGTTCACGTACATAAAACACCAAGACTTGAAACAACATACTTCTCTTTCAATATGGATGACAAGATAATTGGGTCCAATAAATACCTAAGGCAGGCCATAAGCCTTGCTTACGACGGTAAAAAACATAATGCGTTGTTCTATAATAATCAAGCTGCTGTATCAAATTGGCTGCTACCGCCCGGGATATTCGGGTTCGATGCAAGTTATAAGAATCCATATCGTCAGTACAATATAGAAAAAGCAAAAAAACTGCTAGCAAAGGCAGGATATCCAGACGGTAAAGGGCTACCTACTCTTAATATGCTACTAACAGAGTCCATAGCATCCAAGCAGATAGGCGAGTTCTTCTCAAAATCACTGAGTGAGATAGGCATAAAGATAAATTTTATACCTATGAACCTTGCAAAGCTCGACGAAGAAGTATCAACAAAAAGGAATTACCAAATACTATCGTTCCAGTGGAAAGCAGATATACCTATCCCAGAGGATTTTTTAAGATTGCTCTACGGTAAGGCTGCGTACCCAGGACCAAATGATTCCAGGTTCAAGAGTGCTGAATACGACAGACTCTTCGAAAAGGTCTCTGTAATGAAAGAAGGGCCTGACAAGATAAAACTATTGAACAGGATGAGGGCTATCGCAGAAGAAGAGATGCCCGTGATAACGCTGGTCAATCCTAACGTAATAAGGCTTTCACAGCCTTATGTGGAGAACTACAGGCCTCACATAATAATCGACAACATGTATAAGTACGTAAAGATAAACCCAGAACTAAGGGAAGAGACCCACAGTAAATACTACAGATAGTGTAAAAATACTATTCACTCAGGGAAGCACCGTCTGTATTGAATCTATTGATATTATTGTACTTTACTAATGGCATGGGTATTGCAGCAAATATTATCAGACATGAAGAAGTTAGTAATAATATCGCTGATCCTGACAAGCTTCTCTTGCATAAATGCGGCAGAGTGTAGCCTTGAGCAACTTAAACAGTTCCATAATTTCTGGAACTATCTCATACAAGATGTTGAACTACTCCTAGAAAGACCTGATCGTGAAAAACCAGTATGTCAGTCCATCGCTTACGAAGACACTTACAAAAATGATATGCTCCCAGTCATAAGATCATCTTCACTAGCCAAAAAATATTGTGGAGAATGCATAGATTTTTGTAGCTCCAGTAATGAAGCAGAAAAGATACTTATAGACAATAATTATCCTGACTGTGATTTCTTTGTCCATATTTCCATACAACGCACGAACTGTTCAACATACTTTGGGTTCTAAGCACTTATTGACAAAGCCTTTGTAAAAAAGGATAACGTCAGTATGGAAACAAAAAAATATAAAGACCTTGTTCTAAAGACCGAATCAAAGGATTTTGATGCTATCTCATCAAGACTTAAGGACAAAAGAGCCCTAAGACTTTTACATGGTTCCTGTGGAATAGCTACAGAGGCTGGGGAACTTTTGGACACCATGAAGAAACACATCTTCTACGGCAAAGAAATAGACACTGTAAACATAGTTGAAGAGATAGGCGATCTTATGTGGTACAGCGCAATACTTCTAGACGAACTTGGGGTTGAGTTTGAAGAAGTAATGGAAAAGAACATAAACAAGTTAAAAGCTCGCTACGGTGACAAGTTCACAGAAACTGGCGCTAATGTTAGGGACCTTAACAAAGAAAGAAAGATACTAGAAAGTTAAGCTCTAATATTCATCCCAGGAACTTATCTCTAGTTTCTCGTCCTTGTAATATTCCATTGCATCTATCATTTGCATAGCTATCTGAAGATTGGTTATAAGCGGTATCTCAAAATCAACAGCCATCCTTCTCACCATATAATCATTCTCAAGTTCTTGCTTAGAGTTGTCTTTTGGGATGTTTATTACCAAGTCTATCTTCTTATCAAGAATATGGTCGTTAACATTAGGGTCCTTCTTATCAAATGGCCAGTGAAGTGCTGTAGTATCTACGCCGTTGTTCCTTAAAAACTCTGCACTACCAGGCGTTGCATAAAGTTCATATCCCATCTCTTTAAGTTTGATCACCTTAGGCAGCAACTTGACCTTGCTCTCCATAGGACCTGTAGAAAGAAGTATCCCCTTCTTTGGCATCTTGAAACCAACAGAGATAAAAGCCTTAAGGAAGGCCTCATTTATCTCGTGGCCTATACAAGCAACCTCTCCAGTAGATGCCATCTCAACCCCAAGTATAGGGTCAGCACCCTTAAGCCTTGAAAAACTGAACTGCGCCGCCTTTACTCCCACATAGTCAAGGTCCAGCGACGATTTCTCTACAGGCTTAACATCCTCACCAAGAATGGCCCTAGTAGCTATATCTATCATGTTCTGTTTGAATATCTTAGAGCAGAAAGGAAAACTCCTTGATGCCCTAAGGTTACACTCTATGACCTTTATATTGTTCTCTCTTGCAAGGAACTGGATATTGAAAGGTCCTGTGATGTTCAGGGCCTCTGCTATCATCCTGGCGGTCTTTTTTACCTTTCTAGTGGTTTCTATATAAAGACGCTGTGCTGGAAGCATTAGTGTTGCATCACCGCTGTGTATCCCAGCATTTTCTACGTGCTCTGTTATTGCATATATAAGTATCCTTCCATCCTTTGCTACCGCATCTATCTCTACTTCTTTTGAGTTCTCTATGAACTTGGTTATGACCACTGGATACTTTGCGTTCACTTCAGAAGCTTCTTTAAGAGAACGTTCCAAAGATTCATCATCCCAGACCACGTTCATAGCCGCACCAGAAAGCACATAACTTGGCCTTATAAGGACCGGATACTGCACATGATTGGCAAACCTCTTTGCCTCATCAACACTTGTAAGTTCTTTCCACTCTGGCTGTTCAACACCCATCATATCTAGGAGTTCAGAGAACTTATGTCTGTCCTCTGCTCTATCGATATTCTCTGGAGCTGTACCAAGTATCTTAACACCTACCTCATGTAATCTCATTGCAAGGTTATTAGGGATCTGACCACCCATTGAAAGTATTATTCCCTTAGGGTGTTCGAACTCATATATGTCAACAACCCTCTCAAAGGTCATCTCTTCAAAATACAACCTGTCACAAACATCGTAGTCGGTACTTACTGTCTCTGGATTGTAGTTTATCATTATGGTGTTATAGCCAGCCTTCTTGGTACTTGTTATGGCATTAACACAACACCAGTCAAATTCTACGCTGCTACCTATCCTATAAGCACCACTTCCAAGTATGGCCACACTATCGCTTGATGGTTCTACATCATGTTCGGTCGCATTATATGTAGTATAAAGATAGTTCGTTAGTGCAGGATATTCAGCACCTAATGTGTCTATTTGCTTAACATAAGGTATAACACCCATATCCTTTCTTAACTTGCGCACCTTATGAAGGTCTGTATTCTTGACCTTAGCTATTTGATAGTCGCTAAAACCTTGCTTTTTTGCCTTAAGCATAAGGTCTTTATTAAGCTCGTTCTTGTTCAGTTCTTTCTCTGTATCTATTATATTCTGGAGCTTGTACAGGAACCATTTATCTATTTTTGTCTTTTCGTGTATCGAATCCACCGTCCATCCTGTCTTTAATGCCTCGGCTATGGCAAAGACCCTTTTATCAGTAGGATACTCCAGTTCCTTATCTATATCGTTGAACCTGATAGAGTTCTGTGTAAGCCCGTGCATACCTATGCTTATCATCCTTAGGGCCTTTTGAAGTGCCTCCTCAAATGAACGGCCTATACTCATTACCTCACCAACAGATTTCATCTCGCTACCAAGACGAGTATCGACCTCTTTGAACTTCTTAAGGTCCCAGCGTGGGACCTTAACTACCACATAGTCAAGCGCAGGTTCAAAGCAAGCCTTTGTGACCTTGGTTATATTGTTACTTATCTCAGTCAGCGAATATCCAAGAGCTATCTTTGCAGCAATAAAGGCCAAAGGATATCCAGTAGCTTTTGACGCCAAAGCAGAGCTCCTTGAGAGCCTTGCATTGACCTCTATTATCCTGTAGTCCTCTGACTTTGTATCAAATGCAAATTGGATATTACATTCACCGACTATCTTAAGATGCCTTATAACATCTATGGAGATGGTCCTTAGCTTATGATACTCAGAGTTGGTCAAGGTCTGTGAAGGTGCAACAACTATACTCTCGCCGGTGTGTATGCCTAGAGGATCAAAATTCTCCATATTGCACACCGTTATACAATTATCATATTGGTCCCTTACAACCTCGTACTCTATTTCCTTCCAACCACCAAGCCACTCTTCAACAAGGACCTGTGGCGCTGCAGAAAAAGCCTCTCTACAGCGTCTTGAAAGTTCTTCCCTATCTCTGCATATACCAGAGCCTCTGCCACCAAGAGCATAAGCAACCCTTATCATGAC
>JAKLHL010000012.1 GCA_022710165.1 Bdellovibrionales bacterium
TTCTTGCACCTCAAGGCCCACCTTGTGGTAAGCTCCAGCGACTTATTTAAGTATTTCTTATCAGATCCGTACGCCGGACATTCATCAAACACCATCCTTATATCAGAACCGAGAGAGTTCTGTATCTCCATAGAAAGCTCTGGGGTAAGGTAGTGTTTGGAACCGTCTATATGGGACCTGAACTCAACACCTTCTTCTGTGATCTTTCTTAGATCATTGAGGCTGAACACCTGGAACCCGCCGCTGTCAGTTAGTATCGGGCCGTCCCAGCCCATGAACTTATGCAGGCCGCCCATTTTTTCAACCAGCTTGTGGCCTGGTCTAAGGAACAGATGATAAGTGTTTCCAAGTATGATCTTAACGTCGAGCTCTTTAAGCATGGATGGAGGGACAGCCTTGACGGTACCTTTGGTACCGACAGGCATGAATACTGGGAGCTCAAAGCTCCCGTGCTCCGTTCTTAAAACTCCAAGAGACATAATATTTAGACCTGCTCAAACCTCGCAGTAAAATGTCTTAAGACTGGTGCCTCAGAGACCATTTTCATCCCGCGGATCTTGTTTTTTTCCTGATTAACTATATCAAGTATCTCTATGACGTAATCCATGTGGCTTTGAGTGTAGACCCTTCTAGGGATGGCAAGCCTTACCAGTTCCATTTTTGCAGGACGGTTCTCTCTGGTTATAGGGTCCCTATCCATCATTGCACTGCCTATCTCAACACCTCTGATGCCACCGACGGCATAAAGTTCACAGGCAAGGGCCTGTGCAGGATACTGATGTTTTGGTATGTGAGGCAGCATGGCCTCTGCGTCCACGAATATCGCGTGTCCTCCCGGAGGAAGTATTATTGGAACGTTCTTCTCTGTAAGTCTTTCTCCGACATATTCGACAGATCTTATCCTGTATGCAAGATAATCCTCTTCCACTACTTCTCTTAGTCCCTGAGCTATCGCTGAAAGGTCCCTTCCTGCCAAACCTCCGTAAGTCGAGAAACCCTCTGTAAGTATCAGCATGTTCCTGCATTTTTGTGCAAGATCGTCGTTATTAAGGGCAAGGAACCCGCCTATGTTCACAAGCGCATCTTTTTTTGCGCTCATTGTCGCTCCGTCACAGTAAGAGAACATCTCTTTTGATATCTCTAACGGCGTCTTTTTATCGTAACCTTTTTCTCTCTTCTTTATAAAGTAGGCATTCTCTGCAAAACGGCAGGCATCTATGAAAAGTGGGATATTATACTTTGAGCAGACCTTCTTGGTCTCCCTTATGTTCTCCATTGAAACAGGTTGTCCACCACCGGCGTTGTTAGTGATGGTCATCACGACAACAGGAATGTTCTCTGCACCTATTTCTCGTATAGCAGAATCAAGCGCCTGAATGTCCATATTGCCCTTGAACGGATGTATCAAAGAAGGGTTCTTGCCTTCAGGTATTACCAGGTCCAAAGCTTTAGCCCCGGAATATTCCACGTTCGCCCTTGTGGTGTCAAAGTGTGTGTTGCTGATAATGGTCTTGCCTTTACCACCGACGATGGAGAAGAGTATCTTCTCTGCGGCTCTGCCCTGATGAGTAGGTATTATATGCTTAAGGCCTGTCAGCTTCCTTACCTCTGATTCAAAGGCAAAAAAGCTTCTGGCTCCTGCATATGATTCATCGCCATTCATTATCTCTGCCCATTGCATAGAGCTCATTGCAGAGGTCCCGCTGTCCGTAAGAAGGTCTATAAGGACATCTTCAGCCTTGATATTAAAAAGGTTGTATCCAGCCTCTTTTAACGTTTTTCTTCTATATTCCTCTGTAGTAGGTTTTATAGGCTCTACTGTCTTTATCTTAAAGGGCTCTATCATCGTTTTTATGTTTCTCATTTTTACCTTTCCTTCCTTATGCTGTTTATTGCGTCTTCATACTCATCAGTTGTAGTATCCGGCTCATCCGTCTCATCAGTGGCCTGTGCATTTTCATCTTGAACCGAGGTCTGCTGTTCGTCGTCGGTATATTCCTGTTCATCATAGCTTGTAGGGACCCTGTCGTCTGTAACAAGAGGTTTTTTTACGGCCTTTTTTACAGTAGTAGGGGTTTCTTTTCTTTTTACCACTGGCGGTTCTTTTATGGCCGGCTCTTTTGCTTCCGGTTGTTTTTCAGGCGCCAACACAGTGGTCTTTAGTATCTTGGGCAGTTCCAGAGGCCTGACCATCGATTTTTTGCCTGTATATGAAAGCTTTGTATACAGCCTCGTACTAGCTGCTGTATCTTCTGGTTTAAGGTCCTGTTCGTTCTCTTTATTATCAGTATCGGTAGTAAAAGCATAAGTCTCTACAGGGAATTTAAGGCCCTTTACCATTACTTCTATCTTTCTTTGCGTGTTCCTCTTAAAGTACACTTCTCCAAAGTATTTCAACCAGAAAGAAGGCACATAACCTATATCGACAGCATTAGCCGGGAGTATCCCATACTTCTTGTCAAAATCCTCGACAAGACGTCTTATTTTCCTTCCCTCTTCTGCTAACTGCGACTTTACCATCGGCTCTTTTGATCTTATATAGTTCTCGTTCTTTCTTTCAGCAGCTGAATTTGGATACATATCCATAAGGTCGAAGAGTTTAGTGAATCCATCTTCTGGTTTATCCTGTCTGTCAATAAGCTGTATGCCAGCCTCGTACATTTCCATTGCTCGTTTTTCCCTCGATCTTTCAGACAGCCAAGGATATGCCCTGACCACTCCGAAGAGTACGGCCATGACGCCGATAAGGATCAAAACACCCTTTACAGGATATTTTCCCTTAAGCTCCTCCTGATCTAGGTCTGAGATACCGTATTGGAAACTTGAAGGCTGTTCCACGGCCCCGTATATTTGAGGGTTATCCTCTTTTTTTGGAAGTCCTGAAACAGCTCCTTTCTGTATTTCATCGTAATCTGTCGTTACGCCAATATTCGAAGGAGTCTGCCCTCTAGGTGTTTTTCTTCTGTCGAACTCTTTGCAATCTTTTACCTGGACCCAGTTATCAAAACCTTCCTTCCAAACATAATACGTCCAGAACAGCGTCTTGTTCTCAAGGGCCTCTTTAATATAGCTTGCGCTGTATGGTCCTACTTGATGTTCTCCGTCATGTATGTACCAAAGTTCATCAACAGGTTTTTCACCTTCTTGTACTTTCTCTTGCTGTACTGCTTCTTGAGGTGCAGCCTCTTTGGGCGCATGCACCAAAGGCTGGTCGCCTCCCGGGTTAAGCAAACGTCTGTCAAAGTCATTGACGTTGTATATATAATCCCAATTCTTAAAACCTTCCTTAAAGATGTAGTCCGAGTACTTGATCGTCTCGGTCTTAAGCATAGAGATTATCTCTTCCCTTGAATAAGGGCCGTACGTTTGCGTGTTAACGTTTACGTACCAGATCCTGTTTTCATTCATTGGGCACCACCTTCAAATAAAGATCTAATGGCCGGTCCAAACGGAGGATAAATTATCCCCTTGTCCGTAATTATACCAGTAATAAGCTCATTCGGGGTAACATCAAATGAAGGGTTAACGGCTTGGGCTTCTGGCGGACAGATGTATTTGCCGTTAACTTTTTTGACCTCATCCAAAGGGCGTTGTTCTATAGGTATATCATCACCCTCAGGTGTCTTTAGGTCTATAGTGCTTAGAGGTGCGGCAAAATACATCGGTATATTATGATATTTAGCCAGCACAGCAACTGAATATGTCCCTATCTTATTCGCAGAATCACCATTAGCAGCGATCCTGTCTGCACCTACGATTATCAGATCTATCTTTTTATTCGCCATCATGTGGCCGCTCATATTATCAGTAAGCAGTGTGCATGGGATGCCGTCTTTCATAAGTTCCCACATGGTAAGTCTTGCACCCTGCAAAAAGGGCCTGGTCTCGTCTGAATAAACATGTATCTTCTTACCCTGGCCGTGCGCAAACCTTATTACAGAAAGCGCGGTACCATATTCGGTCGTAGCCAAAGCTCCGGCATTACAGTGTGTAAGGATGTTCATTCCATCCTCTATCACCTCGTCACCATTAACGCCTATCATCCTGTTTATTTCCACGTCCTCGTCGTACATTTGTACGGCCATTGCGACCATTCTGTCCTTTATCTTTTGTATGTCCTGCGTTTCCAATATCAACAATTTAAAGAGGTCTTCCATCCTTTTTGCAGCCCAAAAGAGGTTAACAGCAGTAGGTCTGGTGCCTTTTATCACAGAGCAGATATGAACGAACTCCTCTTTGAAGCCGTCGATGGTGCTCTGTTTGCTTTTTGCAGCGCCTAAAGCTATGCCGAAAGCGGCAGCAACTCCTATCGCTGGGGCCCCCCTAACTACCATTGTCTTTATAGCATCGGCCACTTGTTCATAGTCGGTGCACCTAATGTATACCTCTTCCAAAGGAAGTATCCTTTGATCTATAAAACTAACAGCATCCCCTTCCCACTTTAATGTGTAAAACATCTTAGAATTTAAACCCCTTTATGGCTTCTTTTAATTTACTCTTAACAGGCTCTGCGGCCTTCTTGACCTCTTCGCTGGCCTTCTGCTTAAGTTCTTCAGTCTGCTTCTTTACAGCTGCTTCAACTTTTTTCTTCTCATATGAAAAAGCTTTTTCTGCCAGGAACTTTATAGTGTATGGTCCATCAAACCTTGGCTTAACTGCAGGCCCGTCAAGGTGCAAGGCGAGCATTGACCTTTCCTGCCCTTCAAGTTTTAGCGCCTCGTAAGGCACGTTGTTGTATGGGACCGTAAAGTCCAAATACATATCCATCCTCTCGTCAAATCCAAGTATCCCTTTGCCATTCACTTCGTATTCCTTGTCCTTGCCGTATATCTTATCCACATTTATCTTTTCATCGGCAATTGTGAAGACACCCTGCACTGTTTCCCAACCAGGATTTGCCTTTATCGTAAGTTTCTCTTTTGGAACACCCAGAGCCTCTAATTTGCCGCCTACTTTTTCCTTAAGCAACACATTAAGGTCCTGTGCGCTGTACCTGAAATTATCAAAAGAGAATTTGCCGTTACCCTTCAAGCCCTTTGCGATCTCGTTGATCGTATAACCATTGGTGTTGAAGGCCATATCACCAGTAAGTACCCCGTCTACGACTCCCTTTAAACTTGGGAAGAAGGTCCCTATGGCCTCTGTGGCCTTAAGTCCCTTGATGGCAGTGTTGCCGGAATAAGATGGGTTCTTGTCATCAAGCAACATCTTGAACCCGGCAGATATGTCTGAGTTTATTATGGCCATATTAAGTTTGGACACGTTGAAGCTGTTCTTGTCAAAGTAAGATTCAAGGGCAAGGTCCTTTATCTCTAAACCGTTATACAAAGCCTTGTCTACCTTAGCTGATAACGAGAGTCTCTTATCCCCTATCATCTCTTTCAGCGACTTTATGGTTTCCTTCTTAACTATTGGCTGGTTCCTGTCCAAAGGTGTTTCACTAGACGAGCTTGAAGAACCTTTTCCTGCAGAAGCTTTATCTTTCTTGGACGATGCTGCTGTTTTTTTAGCCTTAGCACCGCCGGTGTATTTATCTATATCAACATAAGATGAATATATCTTTGCAGATATGCTCTTTGGGTCTTTTTCACTGCTCAACGCTGACAGGGAAAGGTTGTTCTTGCCGTCCTCGTATTTCAAGTTCGCATCAATGACCGGTCTTGAGGCCGTACCCTTTGCGGTCGCCTTTAGGTTAAAAGACCCAGCTATACCTTTTTTAGCCATATCAGGGCTCAATTTATAAAGATTCTTAACGTCGTACTTTGGTGTAACTGCATTTATGTTGAAGGAAAGCTCTTTATCGGAGAAGCCTGCAACAGAACCTTTCAAGTTCAAGAGCTCCTGAACAACTATCAAGTTAAGGTCCCTTATGCTCAATGATTTAAGGTCTGAATATGCAAGAAGAGACAATTTAACCGGGACGCCTTTTGGTTTTTCAAATGAGGCCCCTTTTAATTCAACGTTAGTGGCGTCTAGGGACAAGGCTAAGTCCGCACCAGCCGTGGTCCCTTTTATTTTTGCTTTTGAGTCCATACTTCCAGAAGCCTTAACGTCTTTTAGGGCCGTAAAGAGCGGGACCAATTTTTCTATTGAAGACGGTCTTATATAAACATCGACGTCAAAAGACGGATTCTCTGCCTTATAGTCCATGACACTGCCTTTGATCTGCAGCAGTTTTCCTGCAAGCACAAGTTCGGCATTCTCTATTTTTGCTATATATTTTTTTGTGTCTGCTTCTAACTTTGCGTTAAAGGATAGTGCAGTGCCTTTTGGTTTATTAAAAGAAGGTGTAGTAATGGCCAGCTTTGTAGCATCAAGCCCAAGCTCTGCTTTTGCCTGATCGTTAAGAGAAAGATGTGTACCCAAGGATAATGAGACCTGACCTTTTGCGGTAAAGGCTTTATCTTTTGCGTCTATAGGGACCACTGTGTCCAAGTTAATGCTCCTAAGGACAGGGTCCACCTCAAGGTCCATATCCAGGCCTTTTGATGTATATAGTTTGGAAGGCGCCTTATATTTAAGGTCTGCATCCTCGAGCCTGAAGAGTATCCTGCTAACAAAAAGATAGGCAGACACGTCAATCTTGGAGGACTTATCTGAAGGTATTATAACGTCAGACAAGCTGTTGGTCTTACCGTCAGACGTTATGTTGAAATCGGGTTCCTTTAGTTTTAGAGTTATGCTCGGTTTTCCAAATATCAATGAAAAAAGATTAAAGCTAAGTTTTGATTCCTTGCAAGCAAAGATGGTCTCTCTTTGGAATTTCTCTGAGGCCTTAAAAGCAAGCCCGTCTATTTGAAAATATACAAGAGGGAACACTTTTAATTTCATATCACCTATCTCTAGCTCTCCCTTTGTATTCTCCTGTACGGCTTTTTGGGCGAGTTTTTTAACGTCATCAACGTCTACCAAAAAATAGATAGCGGTAACTATTATTATCCAAAGGCCCACAAGTATGGCTGCTGCAAGCCCTGTATAACGTAAAACCCTTCTAGCTCTCATTTCTAACCTCCCCTCTAAACTATCCCAGTTTTTTCTTTAATATGGCATTAACGACCTGTGGATTTGCCTTGCCCTTGCTCTGCTTCATCACTGAGCCGACAAAGTGTCCCATCAAATTGGTCTTACCGCTCTTATACTGTTGGACCTGTTCTGGTGATGAAGCTATCACCTGGTCCACTATCTTCTCTATCTCGCTCTCATCCTGTATCTGTGACAAGCCCTTATCGGCTACTATTTGATCAGCATTTTTACCGCCGTTAAGCATCTCATTAAAAACATCTTTCGCTGTGTTTTGATTTATTTTGCCTTCCTTCACCAGCTTTATCAACTCGCTCAGCGACTTTGATGATATAGGGAATTCAAGGATGCCCTGTTTCCTTTCGTTAAGGACCCTCATAACTTCCGTCTGTATCCAATTGCTGGATAATTTAGGTTCAAGTCCATTAGACACCAGGTCCTCGTAGTAAGCAGCAAGGTCTTTGTCAGAAGATATAACCTCGGCGTCATAATCACTCAGTGAATATCGGGTCGTCAGTCTTTCTTTTTTAGCATCGGGCAGCTCTGGCATGGAAGACCTGACCTTGTTTATATAATTTTCATCAAGAATTAGAGGAGCAAGGTCTGGTTCAGGGAAATACCTGTAGTCATTGGCTTCCTCTTTTTTTCTCATGCTCTTTGTAAGTCCTTTCACGGAATCAAAAAGTCTGGTCTCTTGCTCTATGGTCTTGCCTGCATCAAGAAGTTCTGTTTGACGCTGTACCTCATAAGAAAGAGCTTTTTCCAGGAACCTGAAAGAATTAAGGTTCTTTATCTCTACTTTGGTACCGAACTTTTTACTTCCCTTTAGCATCAGAGATACGTTCGCATCACACCTTAAATTACCTTCTTCCATATTGCATCCAGAGGTCTCTATGCAGCCCAAAATTGACCTCAACTTTTTGAAGTACGACACAGCCTCTTGAGGGCTCCTCATGTCTGGTTCGCTTACTATTTCCACCAAAGGGACCCCTGACCTGTTAAAATCAACATAGCTACCATGATCATCATGGATGTTCTTTCCTGCATCTTCTTCCAGATGGACCCTTGTAACACCTATACTCTTTTGAGCACCATCGCTCAGGGATATTGAAATAATCCCTTGTACGGCCAAAGGCTCGTCGTACTGGGATATCTGATATCCCTTTGGAAGGTCAGGATAGAAATAATTTTTTCTTGCAAATATGCTTTGATGGTTAACTTTGCAGTTAAAAGCCAAGGCTGTCCTTACCGCATACTCCACTGCTTTTGAATTAAGCACAGGCAAGGTTCCAGGCTGTCCTGTACATACAGGGCAGACGTTGGAATTAGGTAAAGCCCCATACTTTGTCGAGCAGGAGCAGAACATCTTGCTGTTGGTAAGCAGTTGCGCGTGAACTTCAAGCCCTATAACAACTTCGTATTTCATTTTACGCTCACCTTGTTGAACCAATCAGGCCTTTCTTTCTGCAACAACCAAGCAGCCTCAAACAAGGTCTGCTCGTCAAAATGCCTGCCCAAGAGCTGCATGCCTATAGGCATATTGTCCGAGCCAAACTCAGAGGGGAACGACAAAGAAGGTATGGAGGCCAGATTTACCGGCACTGTATAAATATCAGAAAGGTACATGGTCATTGGATCGCTTGTCTTTTCTCCAATTTTGAACGCTGTAGTAGGAGCTGTAGGAAGCAGTATCATGTCACAGGTCTTATAAGCCTCTTCAAAGTCCCGTCTTATGAGCCTTCTTACTTTTGCGGCTTTTATGAAATACGCATCGTAATATCCTGCGCTAAGCACAAAGGTCCCAAGGGCTATCCTTCTTTTTACCTCTTCGCCAAAACCCAAGGACCTTGAAGAAGAATAAAGTCCTTTTAAGTCGCTGAACTCTGTGGACCTAAAGCCGTACCTTATGCCGTCATAACGGGCCAGGTTGGAACTGGCCTCTGCGGTGTTTATTATATAGTAAACATCCAATGCATATTTTGCATGTGGAAGTTTTATGTCCTTGAAAGAGAATCCGGCCTTCTCAAGGACCGAGACAACAGACTCGAAGCTCTTGAGTACCTCAGGATCAAGGCCTTCTTTAAGGAAGTCCCTTGGTATGCCTATGCATTTTTTGCAGAATTTCTTTTCATTTCCGTCAACGTTGTTCTTGATATGTCCCAAGATGCTTTGGTATTGCCTCGTAGATGTAGTTGAATCTTTTTCATCATGGCCCGCCACAGCGTCAAAAGCTGCAGCAAGGTCCTCTACGTTCCTTGCCATAGGGCCAGGCTGGTCAAGAGAACTTGCAAAAGCCACAACACCATACCTGCTCACCCTGCCATATGTTGGCTTTAGAGCACAGATGCTAGTATAAGACGCTGGAAGCCTTACAGACCCGCCGGTATCAGTCCCGTATGATATCTGGCTTAATCCTGCAGAGACCGCCACAGCGCTGCCGCCGCTGGAACCTCCAGCAACCCTTGCAGTATCCCACGGGTTAAGCACAGGCCCGTAAAAAGAATGCTCATTAGAAGAACCCATGGCAAATTCATCCATGTTGTTCTTTCCTATGACTATGGCGCCTTTGTCTTCCAAACGCTTGGTTACCGTAGCGTTATAAACTGAAACATGATCTGAGAGCATTTTGGAAGCACAAGTTGTTTTATGCCCCTTAAACATGAATATGTCCTTCAACGATACAGGAATTCCCCTAAGGACGCTGTCATTTTCAGAAAAACCGTCCTTATCTACGGACTCAGCTCTCTTTAATGATTCGTCCTCAAAAACACTGATATAAGCATTAAGGTCTTTATATTTTTTAATTCTCTTGAGGTAGAGCTCTGTAAGTTCCCTGCAGGATATCTTTTTTTCCCTCAGGGCCTTATTAAGGGCAAGTATTGAAGAATTCAAGATATCGAAGCTCATTGTTCATCCTCTATGATGTTAGGCACGGAATAAAGATCTTTCTCTATGAACCTCGTCTCTTTTTTTATTATCGAATGATCGAAAGGCACCACCTTGTCTTCCCTCATATCATGTACGTCGTCACAGCCAAAGAACATCGGCTCAACACCTTTTACATCAATTTCGTCCAAAGCCTTCATGTGCTCCAATATCTTTGAAAGCTGTATCGCCAGCAGTTCTGCCTGCTTATCATCCGCATCAAGAGCTGATAATTGTGCTATCTTTTTTATAGTATTATTATCTATGATCAAAACAAAGCCCCTCGTCGTTCTTATTTAGCATGCCAGGCTCTAATTGTCAGTATAATTTCCCCTTGTAGTTTGGCATGTTTAATTGTTTAATATCCTCTAATGAGGCCTATCAGACTTCTAATAATTATTGCCGCCTTTTTCCTGGCTTTAAGCGCTCTGGAAGCCTCTAAGCCGGCCCTTTACCCGCAAAAGAGAAAGACCCCAACATCCGCAGCAAAGGCCTTTAACAAGTCTGCCACTGTAAAAAAGTATCTTCCTTTCAAATCAAGCAGGGCTGTACTTAAGGATAAAAAGGCCTCTGAAAGGAAAAAAGAGGAACAACGCGCCATATATAACGACATAAGGGAAACCTATTGGAGCGAAGAGGATGAAGAGGATGAATACAGGGAGAACAGCATAGTAAGCACAGCCAGAAGTGATTTTGCAGAAATGGGCGGCGACATAAAGACAGTGATGAAGAAACATCATTTCAGCCTTGGCGATACTCCTTATTCAATACAGGGACTACCGATAATCTACACGTCCAAGTCCACCGGGTTCAACCTCGGAGCAATTGTGTCCCTTGCTAATCTAAAATATGAGGACCCATATACCTACAAATTCACACTTCAATACTGGGCATCTGACAGGGGCGCTAAAAAACACGAGATAGCTCTTGATATACCTCATTTCTTCTCGACCAACTGGCATGTAAGGCTGGCATATACATACCCTGTAGGTATAACAGAAAGGTACTACGGCGTAGGCAACAGCACCGTTAACAACACTGCTTTCATAGATCCTGATTCACCTTCTTTCATATCTAGGACCTATTACCAGTATAAACTTACCTACCCAAGGTTCTCTTTTGACATGGAATATAAGATACCGCACCAGGATTTCTCCATCTACGCCGGTATAGCACTGGACAAGGCCAGCATAGATCCCCATAACGAGGACGCAAGATCTAAGATATATACAGAGAAACCTTATGGCTATGGCGGAGGAAACACCAACTATGTAAAAGTGGGTTTAAAATATGACACCAGGGACTATCCATTCAACCCTACCAGAGGCATAACAATAGCAGCGACTTATACTAACCACGGCAAATTCATAAAGAGCGATTATCCTCACAGCAACATAAACCTTGCATATATGGGCTTTTTCTCTTTCTGGAGATATTTCACCTTTTCCCAAAGGTTAATGGTGGACCAGATGTGGGGAAGCCTGCCGTTCTTTGCGCTGTCGGAGTTCAAATCTTACAACGACTACGGAGGACTTGGAGGGTCTGACTTCCTCAGAGGCGCTCCTTCTTACAGGTATATAGATAATCTTAAGCTTGCCAACCAGTTCGAGTTAAGGGCAAGGATATATAACGGCAGGATATTCAGTCAAAGACTGATGATACATTTCAATCCTTTCTGGGATATGGGCAGGGTCTGGGACAGAAGGAAAAAATTCTCTTTTGACAGTTTTCATCATTCAGTCGGGAACGAGTTCAGGTTCACATGGAACGAGAACTTCATAACATCATTCACGATAGGTAAGAGCGGAGATGGAATGGCCACATACCTGACCTTCGGCGAGACATTCATGTAAAGACTATCTTGAGCTAAAACAGAAAACAGAAGCGACCTTTTCTTGTGGCTCAAGCTCTATATTATCAAGCTCAGTGTTTATGATAACGAACCTTGCTTTTGAGGTCACGGCGATGAATTCCACCGTCATGTCCTTAGACCTGTATATCACTCCACAAGGACGGCTCTTGGGGGCCATTGAACCTTTAAGAGAACCGTCGGGATAAACATATATCTTTTCAAGTCCCTTCTCATAAACAGGGCAGAAATACTCTACACCCTCTACAGCCTTATCAGGGGCTTTGCCTCTTTGGCTAACAGGTATTGATGAAAGGTCCACTTCTATAAACCCACCTTTACCCTGTAGTAGCCACAAGCCTTTGGTATTTCCAGGCTCGACAGATATGACCTCATCACCTTTCCTGAGGCTGAACAAAGAGACACCATTGGACTTAAGGCCTTTCAATTCTGAAGTGTTCATCTTCTTAAGATGACCTTTATTGGTCAAGATCACAATATCCTGCTCAAGGTTCTCGTCAACAACACCGACTATTTTAATGTCCTCTTTTGATCTTAAGAGCTCTTTTATTTCCATTCCTTTACCGTAACGTCTCATCTCTGGAACAGAAAAGACCTTTAGAGGGTAGGCTTTGCCTGTAGACGTAAAAAGAACTATCCTTTGTGAAAGGTCTGCCTTGCAGACATGACTTACTACGTCGTCACCAGTGAACACGACGTTAGACTGCCTATCCAGCTGTTCACTTGAAGGTTCATATCTCTTTATAAAACCTCCAGCGGTCACGGCGACCAAGACCTCTTTTGAAGGTATGAGCTCTTCCAGCTTCCTATCCTCAAAATCACCAACTATCCTGGTCCTTCTTTCGTCTGCAAACTTACTTTTTATCTCTGTAAACTCATCCTTCAATATCTTCTTAACTTTCTGTTCACTGCTAAGTATTCCCTCTAGCTCCTTAACGAGCTTGGAAAGTTCATTGAACTCTTCCATTATCTTTTCCACTTCAAGACCAGAGAACCTGTAGTTAGGCAACACCACCAAGGCCTCGCTCTGTACTGGGCTAAGATCGAACTCTTTCTCTACCTTGGCCTTAAGGTCCTGCTTGTCCTTTGACTTTGGCAGTATCTCTTTAAGGTAACGGTCCTTGTGTTCCAAGACCTTCCTGAAACCGTCGAGTATATCCTGTTTTTCTTTTGCCTTGTTAAGCTCAAAGATGGTCCTTCTTCTAACTACCTCTTCCCTGAACTCTATGAATATCTGAAGCATCTTTTTTATGCCTACAAGTTGAGGCTTACCGTCCACAAGACAGACCATATTAACCGCAAAGTTGGAATCCAGAGGAGTGTTCTTGTATAATTTCTCTATTATAAAGTCCTCTGGTGCGGTCTTTGAAAGGTCAAGGACTATCCTTACGCCTTCCTGGTCTGACTCGTCCCTGATGTCAGTGATACCATCCAATTTCTTTGACTTTATAAGTTCAAAGACCTTTGATGTTATCCTGCTCTTTACTACGCCGTATGGGACTTCTTTTATCACCAGTCTTTTTTTATCTTTTTCTTTTTCAAGAGCTATTTCTGCCCTTAGTCTTATAACACCCTTGCCGGTCTCATATGCCTGTAAGATACTTCCATCGTCTATTATGGAGGCCCCTGTTGGAAAATCGGGACCCTTTATCATAGACAATAATTCTTTGGTCTCAAGCTCTGGTTCCTTTAAAAGAGCCATCAAGCCGTCCATCAACTCACCGATGTTGTGAGGAGGAATGTTCGTGGCCATACCAACAGCAATACCAGAGGCACCATTTACCAGGAGATTAGGGAAGATCGACGGGAGCACGGTCGGCTCTTTGCAGATGTTGTTATAATTGTCAGACATATCCACAGTGTCTTTGTCTATGTCAGACATCAAATACGAGGACAACTTATCAAGTCTTGCTTCTGTATATCTATAGGCTGCCGCAGAATCACCGTCTAAAGATCCAAAGTTACCCTGACCTTCTGCGAGTGTGTAACGCATTACCCAGGTCTGGGCCATTCTTACCAGAGCATCATAAACAGCGGTATCACCGTGAGGATGATATTTCTTAAGCACTTCTCCCACTATACCGGCACATTTAGAGAACTTCTTGTCATGAGTAAGCCCCTCGCTGTACATCGCATAGAGTATCCTTCTCTGGACCGGCTTAAGACCATCCCTCACATCAGGCAAAGCCCTGCTTGTGATGACGCTCATGGAATAATCCAGAAAAGATTCCTTTATCTCGTCAATATAGGAAACGCTATCATCTGCTGTCTTTGTAAAAAAATCCT
The DNA here is from genome assembly GCA_022710165.1 of Bdellovibrionales bacterium. GTDB lineage: Bacteria > Bdellovibrionota > JAFGOL01 > JAFGOL01 > JAFGOL01 > JAKLHL01. The sequence continues at coordinate 14,102 of JAKLHL010000012.1, forward strand.
GTTGAACTGTCATATATCCAGGTTCCTCACGTTAAGTGCATTTACGTCTATAAAATGTTTCCTCATCGATACACCCTCACCCATAAGGATAGAGGTCAGGTCGTCTGCCGCCTCTTCGTCCTCAAGGTCCACTTTAAGGACGTTCCTGGTCTTTGGGTCCATCGTGGTCTCCCAAAGCTGGTCAGGGTTCATCTCTCCTAGCCCTTTATATCTCTGTATATCTATCTTTGACTTAGCGTACTCAAAGATCTTATCAAGCAGGCTGAATATATCCGGCACAGCCACGGCCTTACCCTTGTCCACAAGCTCAACATAGTATGGAGGATAGCTCAGGTCCCTCAAGCCATGTGCGGCCTTGTCCATTTGGGTAAACTCAGGTGACCTCATGAACTCATCATTAAGCACCGTCGACATTTTTCTTCCGCGTTTTTCGCTGTTAAGCCTTATCACCGCAGATCCGTCGTCGGGGTCATTGCCGAACTCTAGCGACAGAGGATTTATATTCGGATACAATTTCGAAAGCAAAGGGACATAGGTTTGCATCTCTTTCTTAAGCAGGGTCTTGTTCTTGTCATCCCAAAGTGAATCTTTTCTTATACTGGTGAACCTCAAAATATAGTCTAGAAGAAGTTTCTCTGAGCTCTTGTCAACGAACCTGAAGTCCCCTGAATAAGAGATAAGGTTCCTCACCAGTGTCAACATATCCTTGCCCTTGTAAGTCTTGCCGCCTTGCACCCTTACGGCACAGTTCTTTTCTGCTATCTTTATAAGGGCCTCGTAAAGGGCGTCATTGTTCTTTAGATACTCCTGCTTTGTTCCATGCTTTATCCTGTAAAGAGGCGGCTGCGCTATGTATACATAGCCTCTCTTTATAAGCTCGGGCATGGCCCTGTAAAAGAAGGTCAAAAGCAGCGTCCTTATATGTGAACCGTCACTGTCAGCGTCTGTCATTATTATTATCTTGTGGTACCTTAATCTTGATATGTCAAAGCTCTCCGCTATACCGCAGCCAAGCACCTGTATAAGTATCTTTATCTCTTCGTTCTTGAGTATCTCGTCTATATTCTTCTTCTCTACGTTCAGGATCTTTCCTTTAAGCGGGAGTATGGCCTGTATCTTCCTGTCCCTTGCCTGCTTTGCTGAACCTCCGGCAGAGTCTCCCTCGACGATGAATATTTCAGTCTTTGCCGGGTCCTTTAGCTCACAGTCAGCTACTTTACCTGGTATCGATGATATCTTGTCTGCGAGTCCTTTTTTCCTTACAAGTGTTCTAGCCCTTTTTGCGGCTTCAGAGGCCTTAAAGGCAACAATAGCCTTTTCGCAAAGTTCTTTTGCGACAGAAGGATTGGCCTCCAGATAATCGGTCATCTTCTCATAGACGAACTTGTGAACAGCGTTCCTTATCCAAACGTTCGTTAACTTGGTCTTTGTCTGGCTCTCAAACTCCGGCTTTCTTGCTCTTATGGATATGATCGCCGTAAGACCTTCTCGTATATAATCGCTCTCCAGTCTCTGCTGTTTTAATTTTTTCTCATTATAATCATTAAGCGCCTTGCAGAAGCCGCTCTTGAAACCTGCTTCGTGGGTCCCGCCCTCGGGGTTGTTTATGGAATTAGTATATGGCCTAACTCTTTCATAGGTCGTGTCGTTATACTGCCAGCCGACCTCTAAAACCAGTTTTTCGTTATTTTCATCATGGATAGTCTCACCAAAGAATATCACTGCATGAGACGGAGTAACGTTAGCACCTTCGTTATATTCTTCTATCAGGGTCTTGATACCGTCGGGAAAATGATAAACGTCCTCTTCTCCACCTTCTTCCTTGAAAGATATCGTAAGGCCCCTGTTAACATGGGCCATATCTTTTAACTTGCTGGAAAGTATCGCCGACTTGAACTTGGTCTTTGAAAAGAATTTCTCGTCCGGCCTGAAAGTTATGGTGGTACCACGCTTATCGGTCTTTCCTATCTGTTTAAGAGGCTGTACCGGCTTGCCGTTCTCATATCTTTGCCAATATTTCTTTCCATCCCTTCTTACTTCAACTTCAAGGAATTCACTTAGAGCATTGACCACGGAAAGACCAACACCATGAAGACCGCCGGAATAGTTGTAGGCGCCTTTCTTCATCTTGCCGCCTGCATCCATGGTGGTAAGCACGACCTCAAGGGCTGATTTCTTCTCTGTAGGGTGCTTTTCTACAGGTATACCCCTTCCGTTATCATTGACCGTGACGACGTTGTTAGAGTGCATGATGACATCTATTTTGTTGCAGTACCCGTTCATTGCTTCGTCTATGCTGTTAGCGACCAGTTCATCCACCAGGTGGTGCAACCCCCTCGTAGAAAGGTCGCCTATGAACCTTGCAGGGTTCTGCCAAACGGCCTCAAGGCCTCTTAATACGACTATGTCGTCAGCTCTCTGTTCTCTGTTGTCAAATAATGTACTCATAGTTTTATGCTTAACCCGACCTGTACTCCA
>JAKLHL010000120.1 GCA_022710165.1 Bdellovibrionales bacterium
GGCATCGAAGGGCCTCAAAATAAATAACTTCTGCATAGCCATCCCAAAACAATTCAAGAAAGAGATAAAACAGTCAACCTTTGACGCAGAGAGCATAAAAGAGTACGAGATCGGAGAAGAAAAGCTTTTTGTCGTCAAAGGCGTTGAATTCTAGATATCATTCCACGAGCATACAAGCCCTATAACGCTGATCAAAACTTGCATCAATAATTTATATGCGATGCATGCTTTGCCATATAAAACATGACCCCCTTACACCGTCGGGGCTTTGCCCTTCATGCCTTCAGGGCCTGGAACGAGTTGCATACTCAAGATACTTTATAAGCCCCAAAAGATATACCTTCAGGATGTCTGTGCTTTACTCCTACACCAATAACACAAAAGAGCTCATCCGCAGGTTCAAGTTCTCAAAAGAGCTCGGCCTAAAAAAGGCCATAAGTGCACTGATGCTAGAGAGTGTGGACCTAAAGAACGATCCAGACCTGATAGTACCAGTTCCATCACACCCTATTGACGAGATAAAGAGGGGTTATTCACACATGCTTATAACAGCCAGAATGTTGTCCAGGATGTCAGGGATTAAATACCGTCAGGTAATAAAGAGGAACTTTTTCCCTCTAATGAAAAGAAGTCAAAAGACCAAGAACAGGGAACAACGGTTAAGGACAAGACCAAGGTTCTCTTTATCCATAGACCCAAAAGAACTGAAAGGTAAAAGGATACTACTCATAGACGATGTTACCACTACTGGCGCCACGATAAAAGAATGCGCACAATTGCTTTTAGAGAATGGTGCAGGAATAGTAGAGGCTGTTTGCTTGGCGCTTACTCGCCTTTAGGGTCGTTAAGCGGTTTTGACATAAGGCTTCTGGCCTTTTGTATACCGAAGATCATATATTCGACTATGAACCTTTCACTTCTTGGAAAACAGTCTTCCCACATAAAATCCCATTCTTCTTTTGTAAAATCATCAAGCACGTGGTCTGCAGTTCCTATTCTTTTGTCTGAAGGTCTTCCAACGCCTATCCTTATCCTGATGAATTTATCGGTATTAAGTTCTGTCATTATGCTCTTTATACCGTTATGGCCGGCGTCCCCTCCGCTGTCCTTTACCTTTATCTGGCCGAACTCAAGATCAACGTCGTCATGGACCACTATAAGGTTCACACCTGTATCAAATTCCTTGTCCTTGGACCTTGCAAGACCAACGGCTTTTTTTAAGGCCTCTCCGCTCACGTTCATATATGTAAGCGGTTTTACAAGCTCTACTTTGTTCCTCTGGATCTTTATCTCTGCATTGGAATAGAGGCTGGTCTCTGCTATCTGCTTGCCCTTGAATTTATTGTACAGATGGTCCAAAAACAAAAACCCGGCGTTGTGCCGGGTTTTTGCGTATTTCGAACCAGGATTTCCAAGTCCCGCTATAATGAACATAGCAGAACTTATTTCTTATCCTTTTTAGCTTCTTTGCCTGCTTCTGGAGCAGCCTTAGCATCAGCCTTTGCAGCACCCTCAGCGGCTGGTTTAGCGCCTTCAGCGCCAGCCTCTGCTGTAGCAGCAGCGCCTTCAACACCCTCTGCACCCTCAGCTGTTGGAGCAGGAGCCTCAACTTTCTCTTTAACTATCCTTACTGATATAAGTGCGAAAGACTTGTCATCAACTATCTTGATGCTCTCGCTCAACTTAACGTCAGAAACGTGGAGAACGTCGTTAAGGTTCATCTTGCTGATGTCTATGGTTATCTTGTCTGGAATATCAGTTGGAAGACACTCAAGTTTGAGCTCTCTTCTCTGTACGTCCATTACTCCGCCCTGCTTCAAGCCTTCAGGCTCGCCAACGTATTCGATAGGAACACTGATCGTGATCTTCTCGCCCTTTCTTATCTCTATAAGGTCTACGTTAAGGTAAGTATCCAAAACAGGATCTTTCTGAACTTCTTTTATAAGAGCAGATGTCCCGTTAAGCTTGGAATCCTCTGACTTGAACACAAGTATGGAAGACCTTCCATATTTGCTCAACAGTTTTGCGAACTCCTTCACTTCTATCGATAGTGGGACGTTCTTTTCCATGTGTCTGCCGTAAAGGATAGCAGGTATGTTACCTTGACCCCTGAACCTTCCAAGTTCATTCTTGGTCATTTCTCCTCTTACTCTAACATTGATCTCAACACTTTTCATTTCACCAAACCTCCGTCGTTGTTACACTATATGAAGAGAGAACTTACTGACTCTCTCAAATGTATCCTTCTTATCCCTTCGCCCAGTAAAGACGCTATCGAAAGCACCCTTATCTTTGAAAGGTTCCTTGCCTGTTCTGTCTGCGGGATAGTGTCCGTTATGTAAACTTCTTCAAGCACGGACTCATGTATCCTGGATATCGCAGGGCCAGAAAAAACACCGTGTGTAGCGGCAGCTATCACCTTTGTAGCCCCGTTGTCCTTTACGGCCTGGGCTGTATTGCAAAGTGTGCCGGCTGTGTCTATCATGTCGTCTATTATAAGGGCAACGCTGTCCTTTACGTCGCCTATCAAATGCATTACCTTTGCTTCGTTTGGAGCGGTCCTTCTTTTATCAACTATCGCAAAGCCGCAGCCAAGTTTTGAAGCGAACCATCTTGCCCTGTCAACACCGCCTGCATCAGGAGACACCACGGTCAGTTTCTGTCCGTGATATTCGGTCTGCAGTTTGTTCAAAAGAACTGGGGCGGCATATATATTGTCAAAAGGCATATTAAAGAATCCCTGTATCTGTCCTGAGTGAAGGTCCACGCTGAGCACCCTTGTTGCACCGGCTGTCTGTAAAAGGTCTGCGGCCAGTCTTGCTGTGATAGGCGTACGAGGAGTTACCTTTCTATCCTGTCTTGCATATCCAAAATAAGGGATTATAACGTTCACACTGTTAGCTGAAGCTCTTTTGCAAGTATCAAGTATTATCAAAAGCTCCATTAAGTTGTCGTTAACCGGACGGCATGTAGACTGCACAAGGTAAACATCGTTACCCCTGATGCTCTCTTTTATCTCGACAAAGACTTCACCGTCAGCGAACCTTCTTACGTCCATCGGTGTGATCGGGACGCCAAGATAACCTGCAACTTTTTTTGAAAGTTCAGGATTGGAAGTTCCGGTCAAAAGTCTCATACTGCCGTTTAAACTCATGTTCTTTCTCCGTCCTATATTTTTTAAGGCAAACCTATTTTTACTGGCTGGGGCGCCAGGACTCGAACCTGGGAAATGCAAGGATCAAAACCTTGTGCCTTACCAGCTTGGCTACGCCCCAAGCACTTTACGCGCCTGTATGGTGGCCTTGGCCGTCCTTTTCAGATTCGTAATCTCTTTTATTAGCATCTGGAGATTTTAGTGCTTCATTGTACTTTTCAAAGATGGCTTTCTCCAGAGTCTCTCTCATCTCTGCGTTCGAAGGATGCACAATGTCACGGTAGCTACCGTCTTTCATCCTTCTGCTAGGCATAGCAACAAAAAGTCTGTTGTTGCCCTGGATAACTTTGAGGTCACGCACTACGAAGCTGTTCTCAAAAGTAACAGTAACGTAGGCCTTCAGTTTGTCTTCGTTCACTGGGTAAACTTTGATCTCTGTGATCTTCATACTGAACCTCTCAAAACTTTTGTTTTGCAGAAAAACCAGTTCTTGTTACCGGCTTCATTGATTTTAGTTACGTCCCTGTCGAAGATCGCAAAAACCGAACTACCGCTCCCGCTCATCATGCAAGAGATAGGTTTGTGGCCCTCCAAGAAACGCTTTACCTCTAAAATCTCTGGAAGCAGTTCAACACTTGGAACCTCCAGATCATTGCCAAGTTCCTTAAGTCCTTCTGCCTCTTTAAGTCCTTGAAAAGCAAGACTCTTCAAGTGTTCCTTGCGTTTAGCATTTAAGCTTTTTAATGTCAAATTTAAATTAAGATTGCTATATACCTTGGCAGTATCAAGACCAGCAAGGGGTTTGGCTATTAGTACCCAGTAGTCCCTTAAGAGCTCAAAAGTAGACAGTTTTTCGCCTATACCCTCTACAAAAGCTGGTTTACCCTCAACAAAAAAAGGCACATCAGCCCCCACCTTTAAGCCAATTTCCTTTAATTCCGATGGCTTAAGGCCAAGGCCCAAGAACTCGTTAAGCCCCCTTATGAACGCCCCTGCATCAGAGCTCCCACCCCCAAGCCCTGCCTGAGGTGGTATGTTCTTTTGGATGTGAACCTTCAAACCCTGTTTTATTCCGGTAAGTTCCTTGATAGCCTTGTATGCCTTATAGACCGTGTTCTTTTTGGGATCATCACAACTGAACGCAAAAGGACCTTCTGCACTTATGCTTATATCCTGGGTCCGGTCATCTTTTTCTATGTTCACAAGATCATAGAGCCCTACCGGTAAAAATATGGACGCAAGCTCATGATACCCGTCCGGTCTTTTGTCTGTGATGTAAAGCCCAAGGTTTATTTTTGCAGGTGCTGATACTTTCATTCGTTGAACGCCAGTATCATCGTTGCATTGCCTCTTTTTATCCTAAGCATGTTCATCCCTTTTTTCTTGTACAGCTTGTAAAAATCAGAGGTCTTTGTTACTTTTTCCCTGTTAACCTCAAGTATTATGTCGCCTGGTTCAAGTCCGGCAACGCCAGCCCTTGAGTCTTCGCTGATATCTTTTACGACAACGCCTTGGTCCGTTCCTTCAACAGAGATCCCGACGTCGTTCTTTCCTATTATGTCCTTTTCAAGCTCTTCAGACTTTTTTTCTGCAAGAACTATGTGCAGGGTCCTTTTTGTGTTGTCCCTTATGACTTCCATCGGATAGGTCTTTCCAGCGTCGGCTCTTTTAACGGCCATGCTAAGGTCCATTGCGTTGTTTATTTCTTTACCGTCAAAACTTACGACCACATCATAAGGCTTTACACCCGCTCTTTTTGCAGGAGCACCATCTATGACCTCTGTTATTACAGCACCCTGGTCAATGTTCTTAAGCTTAAGGCTCTCTGATATCTCGTCTGTAAGGTCAGACAAAGAAACACCCAGCCAGCCATGCTTGTGAATTATCTTCTCGCCCTTGGCGAGCTTTAAAAGATCACGTTTTACGTTGTTGATGGGTATGGCAAAACCAATTCCCTCTATAGGCACAAAACCCATCTGTCTGTTTATCGCCGTATTTATTCCTATGACCTCTCCATTTATGTTAA
>JAKLHL010000121.1 GCA_022710165.1 Bdellovibrionales bacterium
CTCTTGCTTCTGTGGCTCCGTTGATGCATCTTTTCAGTAGATTTAAAAAGGAGGGCTCCACTTATGGTGTTAAAGGTCAGTGGGCTCAATAAATCATATTTGCAGGGGGACGGTACTTTCCTTGAGGTCCTGAAAGGCATAGACTTTAACCTCTTAAAGGGAGAATCCGTGGCTGTAATGGGTGAATCAGGTTCAGGAAAGACCACTTTCCTTAACTGTGTTGCAGGACTTGATCGTTTCAATTCCGGCCAGGTACTTTTACTGGATAAAGATCTGTCGTCGCTGAAGGATAAGGACCTTGGCCTTGCCAGGAACAGGCTCTTGGGTTTTGTTTTTCAGTTCCACTATCTGTTAAAGGATTTTTCTGTGAAGGAGAACGTAATGATGCCTTGCCTTATATCAGGCGAGACGCAGAGCAGGGCAGAAGAAAGGGCCTTGTCCATATTGGAGAAGATAAGGCTCTTACATAAGGCGGAGAGTTTTCCAAAACAGCTTTCCGGCGGTGAGCAACAAAGGGCGGCCATAGCTAGGGCGCTGGTCATGAACCCGTCGCTGTTGGTCATGGATGAGCCTACTGGTAATCTTGATGAGCATTTGTCTGATGATATAATCGCGACAGTTTTAAAGTTCTGCAAAGAGAACAACACCGGTATACTCATGGCTACACATAACAGCAAGATAGCCGGTATGATGGATAAAATACTTAGACTTAAGGAAGGTGTACTATGGAACCAAGAGTGATCCGAAAGGTAGTAGATGAACTTTGTGCTGACAAGTCCACCTCAGAGATATCGTTCAGGACGAACTTTAACTCCCCGATGCCTTCCGTTAAAGAACTTATAGAGGCTGTATCTTTGCTCAGATCGGCCTTGCTGCCAGGTTATTTTGGTACAGCAGACCAGGAACCTGTGGACCAGCATTTCTACATAGGTTCTGTGCTCGAGAAAGCATCAAAGAAACTCAAACAGCAGGTCTTGAGCGGTTACTGCTTTTTTTGTGAGACGCCTCAGCAGTGCGAATCATGCGCACACAAGTCCAGCGGCGTAATGGAAAAATTCGTTCAAACCCTTCCAACGATAAGGCATCTTCTTGCCACAGACGCTATGGCTGCTTATGAGGGTGACCCTGCGGCAAGGAGCGCAGGCGAGGCCATCTTTTGTTATCCAAGCATAAAGGCCTTGGTGAACCACAGGATAGCGCATGAGCTTTACAAGCTCGGTGTGCCGCTTATCCCGAGGATAATCAGCGAGCTTGCACATTCAGAGACGGGCATAGACATACATCCAGGGGCGCAGATAGGCGAGAGGTTCTTCATGGACCACGGCACCGGCATAGTTATAGGTGAAACGTCGGTGATAGGAAAGAACGTTCGTCTTTATCAGGGAGTGACCCTTGGAGCAAAGAGCTTCCCTCTTGACGCTAACGGAAAACCGATCAAGGGCATAGCAAGACATCCGATAGTGGAGGATGACGTTATAATCTATGCAGGGGCGACCATACTTGGAAGGATAACCATAGGAAAAGGCGCTGTAGTGGGCGGCAATAAGTGGGTCACAGACCCTGTGCCTGCAGGGAACAAGGTGGTCTGATCCATGGGTTCCTATGCTGTCGTTCTTACAACTGTAAGCTCTAGCGACGAGGCAAAAAAGATAAGTTCAGCCATATTGGAGAAAAGGCTTTGTGCCTGTGTTAACATCATTCCGGGACTTGAATCTTTTTTTCACTGGCAGGGCAAAATTGATAATGCAAAGGAACTTTTACTGCTTATAAAGACCAGAAAGGAACTTTTTGATGAACTTTGCGCAGAGATAAAATCCCTTCACTCGTACTCCGTTCCGGAAATAATAATGCTGCCAATAAAAGATGGCTATTCCACTTACTTGGAATGGATATCTGGCAATGTTATAGAACGTGACAAAAAAGCAAAAAGGTGTATAAAAGTTAAACAAAAGCACAGGTGAGAGCACAGGTCCTGGGCTTGGTTTTCTGCTCCGTTTAATCAGAATTATTTAATAATTACAGCTTGTTAGCTATATATTTCGGGCTAGGCACGCTAGTTGCATATATAGAAGCAGAGGGAGAGAAAAACTATGAAGAGAACCTATTTAATAAGCTTGGTTGCTGTAGTAGCAGTAATGCTTTCTTCTTGCGGAAGACAGCAGTACAACCCATTCACACCGACTACAACAGGGACAACCGGAAGTGTAGAGGCTGCAAATCCTCTTGATAATTTTAACACCATTTGGACCTCAGAGAATTACATCACTGTTGGAAGCGAGTTCAGTGATTCACAGAAAAGAACACTTTCCAACTTCTTTGGTTATAACGACGTTTATAAAGCATGGAACGGCTGCAAATATGGTTATAAGAACTTTAACACTATGACTTGCTTTGATAGTTCAGATCCGCTCAGGACCTATTTCTTGGCTAATTCTTACAGCTATAAACCATATCCAGCTCCTAAGGACCTTGGTACTGTTAAGTATTACAAGATCAGGTTCGCGGCTAACGTTGATGAAGCTACAAGAGAGATCATAGAAGGTGATGCATATCTTGATATAGAGCTTCATACCGCTACAAAGACATTTAATGCAGTATTCTCAACAGCAGCATCTTCGCTGGTAGTTGACGAATCTACAGGCGACATAGCAGTTACCTTAGAGGACGAGTGCGGAGACATAAGCTTTGAAGCAACATTGCTCCCAGACGGTAAACTTACAGCTGTTCAGATGACTTTCTTGAACACACCTGAATCCTACAAGAATCCTTCATGCTATCATGACGGAAAGCTTCCTGAAGGGCTCACAGGTTATAACAGCATCGTATATCCTAGCTCTATACCAGAAGGCATAGATTCTATGGGCGGAAGGGCACAGCTTTTTATATCCGGTTCAACGGTCCTGATCAACGACTTCGTAGAAGAATAAACAGTAGAATAAGAATACTAATATATGTTATAATGCCCTCCACAAAATGGAGGGCATTATTTTTATGAAAAAAATTATACTTGTTCTTGTCTGTGCAGTCATTAGCATGAGTGCTTATGGAAGGGTAACAGTAACAAAGGACTTTATGAATGTTGGCTTCTCCAGCATTAATGAATATAAGAACTTCGTGACAAAACTTAAGATGCCTGCGACGCCAAAGGACCAGGACTGTAATTCTGAATATTGTATGGCTTTATATAATCAGTGTGCCAAGGAAGCCATAGAGGCAGCTAAGAGCCAGAATCCAGATGTGGTGATAGAGGGCAACTCGGTGGTTTCGCTAAGTATTGCCTCATACTGTACTTTGATAACAGGCCTTTATTATTCAGTATGCAAAAAAGACCTTACCGAGAGTAAGATGAAGGTCACTTTGGACAATTATAACGAGGCTAAAGAGCTTATATTACAGGCCGCACAAAAATAAGGCCTCTATTTTTTCATTTTCTCGTATTTTTTTATCTTTGCTGAAATAGGGTTATTACCCACGTATTCAGGCCCAAGGAATACTATTTTATTTTCATAAGTGTATTTGCCGGAGCTTTTGCTCTTAACTGTAAGAAGCCCGATGCTGTCTCCGCCGTTAAGGAGCCTTATAACATTCACACCGCCCAGGTCCATTGCCTGCGGCAGTTCCTCTTGTATGCCGGCAGAAAGTATAAGGTCCACTCCCTTTGCCTGCTTTGCGATCTTTTTAAGTCCCTGTTCGTTTGAGTAAAGGAGCAGGATGGTGAACGGCCTGTTCTTGGTCCCAAGTTCTTTTAGCTCTTTCTTTAAAGTGTTCTCTACGTCGTTAAGTTTTAGCTCCAGCATCATAGACTGGTCTAAAAATTCAGGTTGTATGAGCCCAAGTATCACGATATCCCTTCCAGCCCTTTTTATCTTTAGGCTCTTTTTAAATTTTAGGTCGTCAGAGTTGCTGATGACTAGAGGAAGGCCTTTAGAGGCTGTATGGAATACAGATACTCCTTTTTTGAGATCGGACCTTCCAGGCAGTGATGCGTCTATCTTCATCATCCTCATTGACTCAGAAAGTATATTAGCGCCCGTCATCTCTATCTTGTTCTCATGCTCCAGCGACGGCAGGTCTGTAAACAGGGTGTTGCCGGAATTTATGTATATGGTGCTGGCAGGGTCTAGCTTTTGCTTTTTTAACCAGTTTATCCTTCTTTCTGAACCGCCTCCAGGATCTGTTGCGCATCCGCAGGTGCTTACGCTTCCCTCCATATCATTAGTGTAGATTATTTTAAGGTCTGCACTTGAGCTTGCCATCAGAGTGCTGAATGCTATTGCTAGTATTAACATCTTTTTCCCTCCATCATTATTTTAGCTTTAAGTCCCTATAAACTGTATAAAAATTATACGGATATCTGTGTAAATGACTAATATTTTGGCGCTTTTTAAAACAGCGCCAAGTATAAGTTATTGATAATATTGAGCTTTAAACAAACAAGTACTTGGCATGCTTGTTGCAACAGATAAGGCAGAATAATAGAACTCTAAAGGGGGAGTTAGAAAATGAAGAAGGTTTTTAGAATAATTGCGGTATTGGCAGTATTGGTTTCAGTTGAAGCCAGTGCCCAGATAATAATGCCTGTTTCTTATAATCCTTATCAGCAACAGCAGCAACAGCAGGTAGATCCTCAAACTGTCATAAGTCAGCAGATACAGAACGAGATATATCAAAACATGATGACACCGGGGACAGATCTTCACAATGCACTTATTCAAGCATATATACCACAGATAATTAATAATATGACTAATCCTCATGTTGACCCTGCTACTGAGCATATGCAGGCTGTACAGCAGAGATGGATGATAAACAACATGGACAGGAACCCTATCATACAGAACAGCATCCAGAACTCTATGGAAGATACTTATGAAACAATGGCATATGTAACAGAAAAGAACAACGAACAGGCCAGAGCTACAGCAGACTATGCTTATAAAGTTAACGTTACTTGCGGGACCGGAGCTGGCGCTATAATGAACCCACTAGAGTGCATGAATATAGACCTTCAGAAAGGCCTTAATAACATAGCTATACAGAACGCAGCAGCACAGGCTCAAGCAGCTGCTTTCTTCC
>JAKLHL010000122.1 GCA_022710165.1 Bdellovibrionales bacterium
GCGGTCGCCTTAGATGATAATGGGAGCATTTTTATAGCAGGTAACGTTGTAGAGGGCTCTGCTACTGATGCCGCTATAATAAAATTAAAATCAGACGGTTCTATTGATACAGGTTTTGCAAACAGCGGCTTCCTTAAAAAGGATGTGGCCGGCAAGGTTGATATACTCTATGACATTAAGATAAAGGGGCACGAGGTCTTTGCAGTTGGAGAGACCGCAATAGAAAGGAACGTAGATTATCTTTTAATGAAGCTGGACCTTGATGGTCTTATGAACAGTAATTTTGGTTTGAACGGACTTGCTGTTACAGAGGTGGGCCGCGGCGGTAATACCAGAGGTATGGAGCTTGTAAGTCTTCCTAACGGTCAGTTCTATATAGTAGGAAATACTTCAAGCATGGATTCCGACATGGCAGTCGGTAAGTTCAACAAAGACCTAAGTGTAGATACAAGCTTTGGTAATAACGGTCTTATGGTTAAAGGGTTTGTAGACGGAGGAGAGGACTATGCAAGAGGTGTTGTCCCTCTATCAGACAACTCCATTATAATAGCAGGGCACTTTAACAACGCGTATAGTGCAACAAGCAAGGCGGACTTTGCATTAGTACAGATAACACCTGCGGGCGTCATAGATGAAATGTCGGGGTTTGGTGTTGATACTCCTGTTGCTACATCACCGTTACAAAGTGCTAGCGACGGTATAACCATAACGCCTTTTAATACTGCAGGAGAGGACTGGGCTGTTGATTTTACAGAATGGGAAGGAAAACTTGTGGCCGCTGGAAGCATAAGGAACGCTTCGAACTTCTACGAGATAGCCATAGCAAGGTACATAATGGCTAGCGGCGCGTTAGATACAAGTTTTGGTGCCGGTGGCCTTTTTAGACTGGCAATAAGCGGTGTAAGCCATACTTCTTTGTCTAATGTGGCTATCCACGACAATAAACTTATAGCCGTTGGATCTTATGTTTCTGTAGCCAGCCCTCAAAAGAATAACGGCTTTATAATAAGGCTGAACAAAGACGGTACTCTTGATAGTTCTTTTGGGACAGGCGGTGTAGTTAAGCTTGATCTTGGGAGTTTGAGCGCTTTCTTTACCGACGTTGTAGTGATACCTAATGAACTTGATCCTGCGCAGTATGAGATGATCATTTCAGGAAGACAGATGAACGGCGATGTAGCATTAAGGGACTATCAGGCGATACTTGCAAAATATGACCAGAACGGAAGCATAATAAGTAGTTTTGGTAACGCCGGTGTTAAAAAGATAGATCGTTTTGCAACATCCGGCCATAACAACATGATAATGAAAGATAACATCATCTACAGCACCGGGTTTAACCTGGGGGCCAGGAACGACGGTATGGTAATGGCCTTTGATATTAACGGTAACTTGGTAGAGAGTTTTGGTGATAAGGGTATCTTCACCCTGGCAGATTCACCTTATTCTCCTTTTGACGACGTATTTTTTGCTATAGCGTTGGATGAGGATGAGAACCTTATCGTGACAGGTTATTCATGCAACGGATTTAACGACGAATTGTTAGTTCTTAAACTGAACCGCCAGCTAGGACAACTCTTAACGAAGTAAAGCTGTTCACTTAAGGGCTTTTATAAAGAACCTTACTGTAAAGAAAGTAACTATCGTCCAAACTGTTATCATCAATATGAGTGCCTCTGTGCTCATTTCTTGATCCTCCTCTTGGCCTTTTTTGCAGGCTTTTTCTTGAAAGCAAAGTGTATCGCTATACCAACTCCTATGAATACAGCGAGCAGTAAGAGCCTCGTTATATCTTTTATGAATACTGTTGATGGTCTTCCATCAACGAACCATCTTGTATCGTTAATGCCAAGATTGCAGACCATTCCTATTAGGCTGTCCCCGGCAAGAGGCCAGCCATCTCCGCATGAAAGGGAGTAAAGGGCTGTGCCCCATTCGCCTCCTTCTGGTTTTATCGTCGCACCAAAGAATACTGCTATCAAAAAAACAGGGGTTACATATTTTATGATGAACTTAAAGAACTTTGGTATTTCTACGTCAGCCCCCCTTGTTATTTCTTTCCACGCCTTGTTGGAACCGAACATCCATACAAAGATAATGGTCTCACCTAATGCGAACAAGACCAAAGAGAAAGTGCCGGCCCAGTAGTCGTATTCTCCAAAAGCACCGAACTCATAGAACAGTACTGCAGGTGCAGAGAGTAAAAGTACTAGTGCACCGAGTATAAGTGAAGAACGTCCTCGTTTTATCTTGAAGTTATCTTCCATAAAAGCCATTACAGGTTGTCCCATAGCTAGTGAACTTGTTATACCTGCAAAGAATAAAAGCCCGAACCAGGAAAGACCTGCAACAGCGGCGAGTATAGGTCCCCAGTTCTGGAACAGGGTTGGCATGGTCCTAAAGCCCATCTCAAAACCAACATTAGCTTTTATCCAGTCAAGGCCAAGGTAAGAAACAGCTATTGGGATTATTATCGATCCGCCGAGGATTATCTCTACGAACTCATTCGTGAAACCTGCCGTTAAGGAATTTAGGGCTATGTCGTCGTTCTTTTTTAAGTATGCGGCGTAACACTGTATGCATCCCATTCCTACAGAGAGAGTAAAGAACACCTGCCCAGCGGCGGCAAGCCAGACCTTTGGGTTGTAGAGCGAATCAAAATTAGGGTTCCATAAAAAGTTAAGTCCAACAGAAGCGCTGTTTATTGCCCCGTTCTCTCCAGCGTCCAGGGTCAGTACCCTTATTGTAAGAAAGATACCGAATATAAAAAGAAGCGGCATACAGATCTTCCCGGCAAGTTCTATTCCCTTGTTTATGCCCCTGGATAAGATCCATATGTTTACCGCAAGTGTTACTACAAGGAAAAGGATGGCCTGGTTTGAGAAGTTGAGGAAATTTCCCACTCCTGTTCCCAGATATTTATCAAAGTATAGGGATACTTCGTGCATTCCCATTCCGTTGAAAGTCCCTGCTAAAGAATGCCAGGTATAGCCCAGCGTCCATGATTCTATATAGACGTAGTAGGACATGATCGCAAGGTTGGTGAAGATACCGAATATCCCGAAATATTTAAGCCATTTTTGTTTGCCTAGGGCGTTCAGCATGCCTGGGGCTGAGTGATGTCCCAACTGGCCTCCAAAACGTCCCATGGCCCATTCTATCCAGAGCAAAGGGATCCCCATGAGCACAAAAGAGACTATGTAAGGTATTATGAAAGCACCGCCGCCGTTTTGAACTGCCTGAGCAGGGAACCTAAGAAAATTACCCAGTCCCACGGCGTTACCAGCCATGGCGAGTATCAAACCTATTCTGGAGCCCCATTGTTCTTTTTGAACTGCCATAAATCCCCCCTGTTAATGCTATTATAAATGTCAAAGTAGCAATTGCCAAAACACTTTTGGCATACTAATTGAATACTTATGCAAAAAAGGCACACCAGGACCATAAAGATCGGCCAATTAAAGCTTGGCGGCACCAACCCTATAAGGGTACAGTCCATGACCAACACCGATACTTCAAAATTCCTTGAGACCTGGACTCAGGTGGAACAGCTTGTCTATGCAGGCTGCGAGATAATACGCCTTGGTGTTACCGACGAAAAATGCCTTGATCCTTTTATTAAGATAAAAGAGCAGACCAAGGTCCCCTTGGTGGCAGACATACATTTTAACGGCGAGCTTGCCATAGAATGCATAAAGAGGGGTGCTGACGGCGTAAGGATAAATCCTGGCAATATCGGTAAACTTGAGATGGTCGAGAAGATAATAGATGCCGCAAAAAAGACCGATGTATGCATAAGGATAGGCGTTAATTCAGGCTCACTTGAAAAGGAACTCCTTAAAAAATACGGTCATCCGGGGCCAGAGGCTTTGGCTGAGTCTGCGCTTAACTGGGCAGAGCTTTTCCAAAAACGCGGCTTTAATAATTTCAAACTTTCAATAAAGTCGTCGAACATAGACGAGATGGTTAAGGCTAACCAGATAGTTTCAAAAAAGACCGATGCTCCTTTGCATCTTGGGCTTACAGAGGCTGGGACTTTGATAAGCGGTATAGTAAGGTCAACGATGGGGCTCACTAAACTGCTCGAAGACGGTATTGGTGACACGATAAGGGTTTCCTTGTCCAGCGAACCTGTTCACGAGGTGGCGGCAGGCAAAGAGATACTAAGGTCACTTGGTTTAAGGACCGGCGTCCAGATCATATCCTGCCCGACATGTACTAGGACGGAAATAGATGTGGTGAATATAGCGGAATCTTTTGAAAGGGAATTTGCAAATATTGAGCTCCCGATAAAGATAGCGGTGATGGGTTGTGTGGTTAACGGGCCTGGAGAGGCAAAAGAGGCGGATATTGGTATCGCAGGTGCCAAGGATGGTGTTGCCTTGTTCGTTAACGGCGAGATAGTTAAAAAAGTCTCTGTTGATGAGGCTTGTGCTGAAATAAAGAAATATATAATGCAAAGAATAAGTGCTGGAGGAAAATAATGGCAGAAAGGATCACGACAAGACAGGAAGATTTTGCACAGTGGTATGTGGACATAGTCACTCAGGCTAAGTTGGCCGATTACTCCCCTGTAAAGGGATGTATGGTCATAAGGCCTACAGGTTATGCGATATGGGAAAGCATACAGCGCACCCTTGATAAGATGTTCAAGGACACAGGGCACGTTAATGCGTACTTTCCACTTTTCATACCAGAGAGCTTTTTAAAGAAAGAGGCTGAGCACGTAGAGGGTTTTGCCCCTGAGTGCGCCGTTGTAACACATGCGGGCGGAAAAAAACTTGAAGAAGCTTTGGTGGTGCGTCCTACCAGTGAAACTATAATAAATGCGATGTTCTCTAAATGGATACAGTCTTACAGGGACCTCCCTGTGCTGATAAACCAGTGGGCCAACGTCGTAAGATGGGAAATGAGGACCAAGTTGTTTTTAAGGACAACAGAGTTCTTGTGGCAGGAAGGACACACCTGTCATGCAACAGAAAAAGAGGCCAGGGAAGAAACTACAAAGATGCTGAACGTCTATAAGACCTTTGTTCAGGACTATATGGCGATACCGGTTATAGACG
>JAKLHL010000123.1 GCA_022710165.1 Bdellovibrionales bacterium
TGGACCTTTATGTAAGGGAAGGGAGTACAACGGCACAAAGAGAAAAGGTCCTTACTGAGTGGTACAGGAAACAGCTTAAAGCGCAGTTGCCGACGATGATAACAAAATGGGAAGGACTTATAGGCGTAAAGATAAAAGAACATAATGTAAAGAAGATGAGTACCAGGTGGGGGACCTGTAATGTTAAGGCAGGGCGCATCTGGTTAAGCCTTGAGCTTGCAAAAAAACCGGACCATTGCCTTGAGTACGTCGTGGTCCACGAGATGGTTCATCTTTTGGAAAAAAAGCACGATGCAAGGTTCAAGGCACATATGGATAGGTTCATTCCTGAGTGGCGCAGTTTTAGAAAAGAACTGTCCAACCGTTAGAGACCCAGTAGGATTCATTCTTTATAGGCACTCCAGCGCTTATTGATACCTCAAAACGATCTCCTATTGGCGCAGAAATGCCTGCGAACCAATCGAACATGAATACACGCCCTTTGTTGAGCTTCCAGTTGAATTCAGGACCTGTGGCAAAAGAAAAACCGTTGAACTTGTGACCGAATACCGGCGTTAGATCGTACACAGTTGCAGAGCCTTTGTAGTGTGCTCCAGTGCTTACTGCGAACCTGAGCGGTCCTGTGTTTATGAAGTGGTATTCCAGATGCAGTCCATAGTAAGGACTTGAATCGTTATATAGCTTGTAAAGGATATTTATGTCTAGTCTGTCCAAGGCACCTATGCCAAAGCAAAAAGCTGTCTTGGAATATCCGGTGGAGTCATACTGGTCTATGCCAAGTTCAGGCTCTATCGATAAAGAAAAGTTCCTGCTTGGCTTTATGGTGTTATATAGTTCCGCCTTTTTTGCAGGATAGGATAACGCCGGTGTAATAAGACAGATGATGCAGATCAGTTTTTTCATTATTTTTGGGAGAGTACTCCCATTGTTATGATGGTCTTAAAAGCAGTTTCAACAGATGTATCAACCCTTACCACTTCACTTTGCTCAAAGAGTACCGTGAACCCGGATGTCGGGTTTGGTGTGGTTGGAACGAATACGTAGAAGTATTTTTTCCCATTTATCTCTTTTTCGCCGGTGATGAACGCATATGAAAGGGCTCCAGCATGAGGGAATTTAACAAGGCATACAGCCTTGAACTGTTCGTTCTTGCCAGAGAAGATCTCTATCAGCTGTTTCATCGCCTTATAAGCGCTCCTTAAGACAGGTATCTTGTTGATAGTGCCTTCTACAAATAGGAGCAGTTGTTTCCCGATAAATCTTCTGGAGAGCCATCCTACAAGGATGATGAAAAGTACTATGAGGGTCAATACGAACAAAGACCCTAAGAGCCTTACGAAGAAATTGTCTGAGTTAGAGATAGAATCAGGGAGTATGTTCCTTACTCCGCCTATCATGTTTATCAAGAAAACAGACAGCCACACTATCGCTGTCACCGGCAGAAGTATCAATGCTCCGCTTATGAAATTATTCCTGAAGGTCCTTAGTTTATGTTCCATAATAACTCCTCTAGGTCTTTATAGGTCGTAATAAAGGCTCATCTCATATGGATGAGGTCTGTTCCTGACCTTGTTATATTCATTCTCCATCTTCCAGTTTATGAAAGTATCCAGCATGTCTTCGTCAAAGACCCCGCCTTCAAGCAGGTAGGAATTATCTTTCTTGAGTGCCTCAAGGGCTTCTTTTAGCGAGCTTGGAAGGCCCTTTATCTCTGAGAGTTCCTGTTTTGAAAGAGCGAAGATATTCTTGTCTATCGGTCCAAAGCCTTCTTTTGTCGGGTCTATCTTGTTCTTTATACCGTCAAGTCCCGCCATTAGCTGTGCGGTTGTTGCAAGATAGATGTTGCAGGTGCCGTCTGGAGGACGGAACTCTATACGCTTTTCGTTAGGCTCTGTAGCATATTTTGGGACCCTGATAGCTGCAGATCTATTGGCAAGTGAGAAGAAAAGGTTCACAGGGGCTTCAAAACCAGGTATCAGCCTCTTATAAGAGTTGGTGCTTGGGTTGGTTATTCCAAGGAGTGAAGGGCCGTGCTTTAGTATACCTCCGATGTAGTGAAGTGCGAGTTCGCTTAGACCGGCGTAACCATTCTTGTCATAAAAAAGCGGCTTGTTGTTCTTGAAAAGCATCTGATGGAAATGCATACCGTTACCAGCCTCGTTGTAAAGGGGTTTTGGCATGAAGGTCGCTGTCCTTCCTCTGGATTTTGCGACCATCTTTATTATGTACTTGACCCAGGTGGCAACATCGCCAACTTTCTCAAGAGGCTGTAGGCCTATCTCTATTTCGCTTTGTCCCGGACCGCCAACTTCGTGGTGGTGATATCTTACAGGGATACCGATCTCCTCAAGATGTTTAACCATCATGGTCCTGTCGTTGTAGAGGTCATCCTGTGGCGCACATGCGTGATATCCGCCGTGATGCGGTATCTTATGTCCAGAGCTTGTTTCTTCATTTGGCCTTTGCCAGTCAGCCTCTTTTGATTCTATGCGGTACGAGGTGGAATTGATGTGGTTGGAATAGGTCATTGAGTCAAAAATATAGAACTCGAATTCAGGCCCCCAGAAAGAGGTGTCTGCTATCCCGGACTTTCTCATGTATTCATTCGCCCTTATCGCAGCGCCTCTTGGGTCCCTCCTAAAATGTTTTTTTGTATCAGCTTCGTGGATGGAACATAGCATGCTAAGTGTGGGTACTTCCCAAAAAGGGTCCATGATCGCAGTTGCGATATCTGGGATTATTGACATGTCGCCTGATTCTACCGTCTTAAAACCCATCTGGTTAGAGCCGTCAAAAGCCTCTCCTTCCTTGATGAACTCCTCGCTGAGCCTTGACGCAGGCATAGTAAGGTGGCGCACCCTTCCAAAAAGGTCGGTGTATTTAAAATCTATGGCCTCTATTTTTTTTGTCCGAACAAAAGACTCCAATTCCACGTAAGTTTTGAACATACGAGTTCTCCTTTTCTAATCTGACAGGTTGCTTTGTATCGCTTTTTTCCTGAGTTCCTCGACTATACCCTTGTGGGATTCTTCTGCCTTTTTCAGGGCCAGAAAAACCTTTTTTACCTCTTGGTCATCAACCATCTTAAGAATTTCAGCGTAGGTATCCCTCATGTTGGTCTCCATGGTCTGGATATCAGAGAGGTAGTTTATGAGGTCTTCCTTAGTAAACATTCTTTTTTCCTTCTAAGATCTTTTTCTTGAGGTCCAGTAATAATTTAGCGTGTCCGCCTGATTCGTCTGCCAGTTGACGCAGGGCCGACTCTATTTCTGCCCTTTTCTTAGTGTCCTTCTCTATAAAACGTGCAGCAGCGCTGATATTTTTTGAGACCTGTGGGACCATTTCCTCTTCTATCCTCAAGGCCCGGTCTATTTGTTTTAGCAGTTCTTCTTTTTTAATGCTCACTTTTTTATCGCACCTTCCCTGAAAACTTTAATGCTCTTAGGGTTATCTGTGACAGCCCAGTTCTCTTCTTTGTTATGGTCGAACCACACAAAAAAGCTTACGTAATTATACTTCCAATCCAGAGAATGGAACATGTTTTTTATCCAGTTCGCCTTGTATGCGTCAGAGCCGGAACTTGCGGTCTCTGTTATCGCAAAAGCCTTGGTGGGATAGAGTTCTCTTAGCTTTATTAGGCTGCGATGGAAGATCCTGTCAAAGCTCTTTGGATGTTTACTGCTCCAGTTATATCCATCAATTCCTATGATATCCACGTACTCGTTACCGGGATAGTAGTTTTGCGGCTTGTTCCATGCCTCTGATGGTACGCTCTTGTTATTCACCGACCATATCCAAAGCAGTGTCGCTTTTTTATCTGTTTCAGAGCTTATTACCTTGTGTGCTCTTTTCCAAGCTTCTATATACGGTGCCGGGCTCTTGCCGTTATGAAAGCCTGCCCACGGGTACCAGTTACCGTTCATTTCGTGGGCGAAACGTATCATTACCGTGCCGCCGCTCTTTGCTATTGTTCGACCAAAGGACCTTAGTACCTTGTCTTGTTCGCCTGAACTTATTGAATTAAGACTTACAGGTTTTTTGCCCGGAAAATACCAGGGCTCAAGCGTTAGTATCGGGGTCGCACCGGTCTCCCTTATCTCGACGATCTTTTCATTAAGGTGATCAAAGGACCCATCATTCCAGGACACGAACTCCATTATTACGCAGGGAGACATCCCAGGCGCTTCTTTATCTATCAAAGAACTTTTCCCCTCGCTGTAATACCCATAACAATATGCAGGGCGGGGCCTTAGCTTTAAATATACGTGAACTGCTATTGCAGTGATCATTACAAGGATGACGGTGTAAACGGTCTTTTTAGACATCTTTTCCCTCCTTGTTAAAGTAGAATATGCTGGCCATTATGAAAAAGTGGTAGAAGACCCATAGGCAGTTCACAGCGATAGAAAAATTCCTTTCATAGTAAAGCCTGTTCAGCCCCCATACAAGAGCTATATAGTTTGCGAGCATCATGCTTATCTGTGGCCAAAGATAGCGAAGCGGTATGGACCTGGAGCTTTGTCCTTTCAATGTTATGCCAAAAGCCCCCTGTATCCCCAATAATCCCATTACCGTTGATCTTATATGGATAGGAAAGCTTATGCAGGTAAGTGTCTGTCCAAGCCATACGTCCCTGATGGAGTAGTTCCTTGCCTTTAATGTTACATAGAACACAGACAGCGATAGGGAGAAATATGGCAAGAATACAGAGATATATATGTCCGTCTTTATGAAGAACGACGGGATATTGAACAGCAGATAAAGTATGGGGCAGGACATAAGTATGAAAAAAACTATACCGACGAAGTAATAGGTGCTTGAAAGGAAATATTCCCACCATTGGTTAAAGCTCATGCTGAAGGGCCTGGTGATGAAATTAAAAAT
>JAKLHL010000124.1 GCA_022710165.1 Bdellovibrionales bacterium
TCGTTCCTCCAAAAGTCCGCAGTTGGTATTTCTATATTCCTGTCAGGGATCGCAAAAAGAAGTATAGTGCCTTTACGATCAACTGACTTAAAAGCCTGCTCTACAGCCTTATAGGATCCTGTACAAAGTATTATCTTATCAGCCTTGATATCGCCAACATCGTTAGCATTAACCACCTTGTCCGCGCCAAATTCTTTGGCCCTCTTAAGTCTAAAATCATCTATGTCGGTCGCTATAACGGTAGCACCCAGGAATTTTGCGACTTGAATATTACTGAGTCCTGAGACCCCGGCTCCGAGTATCATAACTGTCTGGCCTTTGCCTATCCCAACAACCCTCTGGCCTCTTAATACACAAGCCAAGGGCTCTATCATAGTTCCTTCTTCGTAGGTCACATGATCGGGAAGCACATAGATCCCTCTTTCCACGTTTATCTGTGGAACTCTAACATATTCGCTGTAGCCGCCAGGATAGTAATTGCCTGTATGCAGCGTTTCGCACGCCGTGTGATTCCCAGCCAAACAGTATTTGCATGTATTACATGCAACGTGGTGACTGACAAAGACCCTTTGCCCGACCTTATATTTATCTGACTTCGATTCAACTATGTCGCCAGCGATCTCGTGCCCCAAAATACGAGGAGCTTTTTTAATACGATACCACTCCATTACATCGGTACCGCAAATCCCGCTTGCCTTGACCTTAACAAGAACCTCTCCGGCACTTATCTCGGGCTTTGGCATTTCCTCTAAGCGTACGTCTTTGTTATTATAATATTTGGCGACCAACATTTTATTAATTACCTCAATTCTGAATCATATATAGCTTTAGCTTCTTTAACGGATACGTTCTTATGGATTATAGCCTGAAGTGCTCTTGCCATTGCTACAGGCTGAGGGCTCTGCCATACGTTACGACCAAGATTAATACCAACGGCTCCCTTTTGCATGCCGTCATGGACGAACTCCAACACTTCAAGTTCTGTGTTGCACTTTGGTCCGCCGGCGATAATAACAGGCACCGGACATCCATTAACCACCTTATCAAAATCCTTATCACACCAATATGTCTTAACGACCTTAGCGCCTAGCTCGGCGCAGATACGGCAGCAAAGAGCCAAATAACGAGCTTCCCTTTTCTCTACTTCTTTGCCTACGGCAGTAACAGCCATTACAGGAATGCCATATTTTTCGCATTCATTGACCATGGTAGAAAGATTCTTTAATGTTTGTTTTTCGTAGTCGCTGCCTATAAATAC
Organism: Bdellovibrionales bacterium; assembly: GCA_022710165.1. GTDB lineage: Bacteria > Bdellovibrionota > JAFGOL01 > JAFGOL01 > JAFGOL01 > JAKLHL01. The sequence continues at coordinate 1,259 of JAKLHL010000124.1, forward strand.
CGATACGCCTACTGACTGAACATTCAATCGAATAATATCATCAATAGAGTTTGTTATTTCTTCATTAGCCAGATCTTTTCCTACAGTACTGGTGCAACCAGAAACCCTTAAAACAACAGGCTTGCTGTTCATAGGGTCAATGACTGAACGCAAAACGCCACGAGTACAGAATAGCGCATCAAAATAAGGCATCAAAGGAGCTATAGTTTGTGCAGGCTTTTCAAGACCCGTTGTTGGCCCCAAGAAATAGCCATGATCTATTGGCATAAAAAAGCACTTACCATTAGGCATTAACTGATTTAAACGGTTCTTCATTCCCCAGTCCATATAAGGTCCTCCGTAATTCGTTTAGACACACTATATATATAGGTTTGGGGCGGTCGTCCACTTAAAAATAAGGTAAATATTCAGTATATCGCCGGCTTTAATTTAGCATGGGATATCAACATGCCAAACAGCATAAGACTGCAACCAACTATGACTCTGGTCGTAAAACCCTCGCTTAGTACTAGCCAGCCTCCTATAGCAGCGAACACAGCCTCTAAGCTCATGATTATTGCAGCATGCGTGGGCGGGGAGTTCTTTTGACCGACCACCTGAAGGGTAAAAGCGACCCCCGTCGATATAAGCCCGCTATATAAGACAGGAACCGCAGAAGGATAGATCATATCCATTGAGATGGTCTCATAAATAACTGCTATTATAACTCCTAGCACTGCAGAGAAAGAGAATTGCACTAGCGCCAGCTTTAAAGAATTCATCCTTGGGGAATATCTTGCGATCAAAAGAACATGAAAGGTCCAAAATACTGCTCCGATAAAAGTAAGGATATCCCCGTAGTTAAGTTTAAGGTCAGAAGGGACACTCAGAAAATATAACCCAGTAAAAGCTACTATCGATCCGATCAAAGACCATCTGCTGATCTTTTGTTCCCATATCAAAAAGCCAAGAACAGGGACAAGCACCACATAAAGGCCTGTAATAAAACCTGACTTCGTTGCTGTTGTGTGGATTATGCCGACCTGCTGAAAAGCGGTTCCTGCAAAAAGTACAAAACCTACGATGCAGCCCATAAAGAATTCTTTCTTGGTTATTTTCCAAAATTTTCTATTATGTCTTATGAGTATAAAGCAAACTAGGAACAGAACACCTAAAAGAAAACGAAGGGCTATAAAAGTGAAGGGGCCTATGTATTCCATCCCTTGTCTTTGTGCAACAAAAGTAAAGCCCCATATCACGGCGGTAAACAAGAGTATCAAATCTGATTTTATCAAAGAGCGGTCCATGAGATTAAAAGGCCCTCGCACAACGCACACGGACAACGTTATACGATTTAAGGAAATTATCCTGGAATCCTTCAATATAGAACTGCTGCCCCCATGCAGAATTTGCAGAGACATCATCCTCTGAAGAGCTCCAATATGTTCCCATGGCAGGAAAACCACCCATCTTCTTGCCCCTACAAATATTCTCGAACATAAGTTTAAGCTCATCTTTAGACGGCAAGAACCACCCGCCGAATCCGTTTAGAACATACTCCTTACATCTTCTGGCAGCACTCATCTTATGGCCTGGCTGAGAAACAATAGCCTCTGTATTACTAGCACCAGCACCCAATCCTGTTTTAGTGGTATTGATCTTTTCGTTCGTAACGTTGCTCCATGTTGATTTTTCAGCCTGGTCAACAGGGGCCGCTTCCAAATAAGTAAAACCTGCTGGAAGTTTTTTATTCTCTGCAGGGTCAACATAAAAAATAAACCCGCCTGATGGACCAACGTCACCGATACTATAGGCATCAGCCTGTCCAAAGGAGCTTATACTACTTACAACAGAGGCTAACAGAAATGATCCAATAAGCTTTTTCATATTAGACAATAAGTACAATATATTTTGTCATTTTTCAATCACATACAAATGTGACAAGTATGTGAAAAACAAGTTAATTAGTGTACATTTTAAGCACTGTTTTATATACTCTAGGCTGAGAGTAAAAAATGAATACTAGTAAGAAAATACTTATAGTAGAAGATGACCCCAATATCTCCAAACTCGTGGAATATAATCTTCAAAAATCTGGCTTTAAGACAACCAGTGTTGATTCTGGTGAAAAAGCCATAGCAATGCTTCAAAAAGACAAATTCCATCTGGCCATACTCGACATAATGCTCCCTGGCATGGACGGACTTGAGATCTGTAAAAAAATAAAGAACAACAAAAAACTCTCTGACATGAAAATATTAATACTTACAGCCAAAGGCGAAGAAGTAGATAAGGTGCTGGGTTTTGAACTTGGGGTTGACGACTACGTAGTAAAGCCATTCAGCCCAAGAGAACTGGTCCTTAGAGTTAAGGCCATCTTAAGAAGGAACGAAACGGTAAAAGATTTGATATTGTGCGATGGGATAAAAATAGACGTCAAAAACCATGATGTATTCGTAGACAACAAAAAAACAGAACTTACAGCAATGGAATTCAAACTTTTGGTTACGCTGGTGGAAAACAAAGGGAACGTCCAAACAAGGGACTACCTTTTAGAAGAGGTGTGGAGCTCTTCTAGTGATATAACGACCAGGACAATAGATACTCACATAAAAAGATTGAGACAAAAGATAGGTAAATACGGAAAGAAGATAGAAACTGTAAGAAGCCTAGGATATAGGTATATAGATTAGATGAAACTACATTTTAAACTTTTTATAACTTTTGGCCTTATTACGGCAATAGCTCTTACCTCTATTTTCATCTATTTAGACAGGAACCTGAACAGAACTTACGTATCACAACTGAAAGACAATATTAAAAAGCAGACCCAGGCCACAAAAACACTTTTGCTCAGCTCAAAGTTTGAGCCCCATAGGGTCGACAGCATAGTACATAACATTGGCAAGGATCTGGCCTTAAGGATAACAATAATAGATAAACAAGGCCGTGTCGTAGGAGATTCGGAACTTAAGCATAACGAAGCCATTAAGTTAGAGAATCATCTGCAAAGGCCAGAAATAATTGATGCCATAAAGAAAGGAGAGGGATGGAGCCAAAGGTTCAGCACCACACTAAAAAAGGACATCATCTACTACGCTATCCCCTTTAACTCATCTTCTTTCAATGGTTTTATAAGATTTGCCATTCCTGTGGAAAGGGTAAGCCTTGTATTCGACAATACTGAGGGTGCACTCCTTATATCAATATTAATAGTTTTCATAGCAACCCTTTTTGTCGCTATTATCGCCTTCAACTTTATCTCAAGACCAATAAGCAATCTGGCAAACCAAGCAAAAAGAATTGCAGATGGTGATTATTCTAAAAAGCTGATCGCAACAAGTAGAGATGAAGTTGGTGAACTTTCAAACTCTTTAAACTCAATGAGCGAGAGCATAAATGAAAGGATAAAAGAGATCTTGAACAACAATTCAAAGTTCGAAGCTGTACTTTTAAGCATGTTCGAAGGCGTCATGGTGCTTGACGCAACAGGCAGGATACAGCTAATGAACACCGCTCTAAAGGACATGCTAAAGATCGAGGATAACCCTGTTGGGAAAAGGCCAATAGAGATAATAAGGAACGTTACCGTACAGGAAATATCAGAAGGGGCTTT
>JAKLHL010000125.1 GCA_022710165.1 Bdellovibrionales bacterium
CTTTAGTTCTTCAAGCTCGTCCTTGGTGCATTTACTCTGAGTGTCCATAAAGACCCTTACGTCTGCATTCCTGAACCTGTATATTGATTGTTTTGCATCGCCAACTACGAAGATGTTCTTTCCAATTGTAAAAAGTACGTCCCTTTGCATTTTGTTCGTGTCCTGGAACTCGTCTACAAAGATGTAGTCGTATTTTTCTCTGTAGTAGTTGGCCACTTTAGGGTTCTTGCTTACAAGGTCGTAGGTAAGTATCTCTATGTCGTTATAACTTAATACGTCCAGCTCGGTCTTTCTTTGTTCGTAGTATCTGTGGACCTCTATGAACAGCTCAAAAAAGATCTTTCTGTATTTTGCAGCCTCTTCTACGACACGTATGTCGCCGAGCCTTGATCCCTCTACGCCTCGTCTTAAATTGTTTAGGGTCTTTGCTGCTTCAAGCACTTGTTCTTTTTCCTGGTTTGAGTTCCAGTTCTTTGCGCTGCCCTTGTTCCTGTTATCGTAATCCGGCAGTTCTTTTAGTACCTCTATGTTGTGATGGAAGTCTTTTTGTCCGTTTAAAGGTCTTAGTTTTTTTGCTATATTGCAGATATCCCTTCTTAGTGCTTCAAGGTTATCACCGTCTTTTCCCTTGATATCGTTTAGCGGCCCTATTATGTCTTTGTTAAGGTCAAGCGGCATAAGCTCTGCCAGTTTTTCATACTCTGCGCGCTTTTCTTCTTCTATCAATTCATTAAGGTTGGTCTTTATGCTGTTCCTTACGACTGCAAAATGCTTTTCTATCTTTAAGAGCATTTCTATTATGTTAGAGAACTCGTATTCTGCAAAAAATGACTCGTAAGTTTCTTGCCCGAGCTTTTTTAACATCACGCTTGCCGCAGAGTCCGTGAAGAGCTTTTCCTGGTCGAACTCTTCCAGTATCTTAAAGTTTGCGCTCTGTTTAAAATATACGGATTGCTCCCTTAGCATTCCTGCAAAAAAGCCATGTATGGTGTTAACGTTCAGCTCGCCCAGCTCTTTTACCTTGTTCCTTATGTCACGGGTGGCCGCCCTCGTAAAAGTTATGGCTACTATTTTTTCTGGCGCCGTGTTCTGTAAGGCCTTGGTGATCTCTTGGATCATGGTGTAGGTCTTTCCAGTGCCTGCAGAGGCGCTGATAAGTTTTATGTTCGGCTTAAACTGCTCCACAGCACCTCCTGTAATTACATTTTTCGCAGGTCTCTATTTCCATAGGAGCAGGGGTATAGTCGCCCTTTTTTAATCCTTCTACCGCCTTGGCCCCGTATTTTAAGAAGAGCTCTTTTGCTTTTTCCACAGATGAGAGCTCAAGTTTTGTCCTGTTGTGTTCTTTTATGCTTATGTAGTATGCGTTATATCCGTCGTAGCCAGGGTATTGTGCGGCTATTGCCATTATGTACACGGCAAGCTGTATGTCCTCTCCGCTCTCTATTTCTGCATTGCTTGGGATGGAAGAGGTCTTGTAGTCAGCGATGTAGAGTTTGTTGTTCGCCTTATCAAGGTCTATCCTGTCTATTTTTCCGTTCAAGGTGATATTTTCACCCAGTTCTAATTTAACTTCGAACTTAAGCTCTGGGGTCTGGAATATCTCTAGCCCGTTCTCTTTCATATACGCATATTCAGAATCGAGGATCTTTTTTATCACAGTACCGTAGTATTTTAGGAATACCCTTTTTAGCGGGTGCTGGTTTATTCCCTTTAGGTCTTTTGACCTTAATACCTCTTCAAGCTCCTGTTCTACGTTAAGCTCAGGGTTCTGTAACTTTTTGGGTAAAAGTATTTCTAACGCTGTATGGAGCAAACGGCCTGCGTCCATTGGGTTAAGTTGGAACTCCATCGCCTGCTTTTTTTGGGTCTTAAGAACGTTCTCTGCCAAGCATATGTATGGGCACTTCATGTAGTTCTCTATTAGTGAAACGCTTAAGGCTTTATATTTATGGTCGAGCTTTAGCTCCGTAGTGTTCATGTCGGTCACGGCACTTTCAAGTATCTTTGGCGCAGGGTGCAGGTTCTTTGTTATTGGCACATCCTTCAAAATGTCAACCACAGGTCCTATGCTTGAGATGAAAGAACTGGTCTCTCGTATTACTGCATCGGCTATTATTTTTGTGGACAATAAGGCGGTCTCTTTTGAGCTTGGATATAAAAAGCCTTCACTCCTGAAGGCAAGGATGAAATTGTCGTTCATTACCACGTCTTCTTTTGCCATGTCCATGAAGGCCTCTTGATTTAAGCCCACAAAGCGGACCTTTTTTGAGGTATTCCCTGCGCAGATATTGGCAAGAGATACGTTCAAGGGCTTAAAGCTTATAGGGCCTTTTTCGACGTAGTTCTCTTCTGCGTGATTGTATAGCTTTCTTGCAAAACCTTCTGCACCTATCGTTTTGTTCTCAAGGCATTCTGTTACTCTTGCTATGAGGTTCTTAACACTGCTTAGCTCTAAAGAGCTTTTTTCATCGCCTATAAAAAGCTCAAGGGCTTTTTGGAGCTCTGATGGAGGGGCTTTGGTCGGCACTTTTTGGACTATAGTATCAAAGAGGCTGAGCACCTCTTTTGCGTCTTTTTCTTTTGCAAGGTTCACCCATGCCTTGTATCCCCTTGGGAGCGTTAGCTGTTCGTTGGCTATTCCAACGAACTTTAAAACAGCCTCGTGATCTTTCCAGAACGGCATGAAGTTAAGGACCTTGTTCACATCCTTATAGGTCCAGTCATTAACGTTAAGTGTAAGAAGTGTCGTTAAGGCATTTAAGAGGGTAGTCCTATCGAGTCTCATGGCTGTGCTTATTGCAGTGCTTTCATGTCCGAAATGATAGCGCATCAGGGCGTAATAGGTTTCTGCCTCGCTGACAGCATATATGGTACCGCCCTCGGCTCCAAGGGATACTGCCGAGTAGTAAGCTTCGTCATTGATGTTGGTATATTCTCTTACTACCGCAGGCGTAGTCCTTTTATCCTCTACCTCAACGAATTTAAAATCTAGCGAGGTAAAGCTCTCTTTTAGGAGCTTGCTGTACTCAAGTTCTGTGTTAAGGATGTCCGGGCTTGCGATAAAAGTATTGGCCGCTTTTTTTGATACTGTCTTTATTACGTCCATATCAAAAGAAGTGAACTCGCTAAAACCCGCAAATATATATGTAGCATCCTCGTCTATTATTTTAGATCCGGGGTTAAGCGCTTCATCAACAAAGTAGTTCTTAATATCTGCGCTGTCGCAAACGTTCTCTTGTTTCAAGAAGTCCTGATACTCTTTAAAGACCTCAAGCAGCACTTCTCCCTCTTTATCCTTTCTTCTATTAAGAAGTTCCTCTAAGTAGTCACGCTCAAAGTCAGCGTTCTTTAATTCAAGGACCGTGTTCAATAGGGGGCGGCTAAGGCTTCTGGGCAGGCGATTATGAAAATGCTCTGAAAGCTTTATCTGGTCTACTTTTGGAGGGAAGCCAAAACGGCCGCTGGCGCGCAGTGCGTTCTGAGGGAACGAAGAGATGCCCTGTATGTTTATCCCGCTAAAGTACTCCTGGTCCTCTAAAAGCAGTTTCTCGAATTTTGATGGATCTATATGTTTTGGGAGGACTACGAAAGCCTTGCTGGCGCCCTGTGCCAGGTCTTTTGCATAGGCCAGGCAGGCCAGAGGGTTTTTGACTAAGTAGAAAACTCTTAGAGCACACATAGTTATCAAATTCGTATAGCACAGAGTCAGGTTTTTTTCGATACTTAGTGAGCTTTTTATTGACTAAATCAGATAGTTATTATATAATAATATCAATGAGATTCTTTTAGTTGTTTAAGGAGGTACGTATGTTGAAGCGTATTACCTGGACTATCCTTTTTTTTATACCACTAATAATTACCAGCTCCTGCACAATGCAAACAGTAAAGCCACTTCCTGATCTTGCTGAAGAGAAGTATGCAAGCAATTTGGACTTTAGCACTCCTGTGGTCAGTCAGGCTAAAGAGGTCTATTTTACGACCATCAATCTTGGTTTTGCAGAGGACCGTGCTTACAGCTTGATAGTGAAAGAAAATGGGGAATTGCTTGCAGGCGGAGCTTCTGAGACGGGGTACCGCAGGGATTACTCCCTGGCCAGCTTCTTGCCGGAAGGCAAGCTTAACAGTGTTTTTGGAAAACAGGGCCTAATGACCATAGATCTTGGGAACGAATATGATTATTCAAAAAAACTACTGCTTCAATCTGACGGAAAGATAGTTGCCATAGGATACACTCAAGAGCTAAACAACGCTGCTGATACCTATGATTTTTCGGCGGTCAGGTATCTGGAAGATGGGAACATAGACAAGAGCTTTGGGAACGCAGGAAAGGTCGTAATAGATATTGATGGCTCTGCTACTCGTCATGATTATGCAGTTAGCGGCGCCATACAAAAGAGCGGAAAGATCATCCTTGTTGGATACAGCTATAACAGTGCTTCTAAATATAATGTGGCCTTGGTAAGGCTTAACGCCGACGGATCTTTGGACACAAGTTTTGGTAACGCAGGAAAGGTTGTTACAGCCCCTGATGCCACTAACAACTTTTATGGTATGGCCGCAGTCCTGGACGAGAACGATAACATAATTGTGGCTGGTTACAAATATTCACCTTACGATTTTATAGTACTTAAATACAACAAGGATGGTGTGCTTGATCCTAGTTTTGCCAGCGGCGGTATCCTTATTACTCCGGTTGGTGCAAGCCATGACTTTGCGACAGCTTTGGCTATACAGCCAGACGGCAATATAGTTGTTACTGGTTATTCTTATTTTTATGTTACTGGTGTGGGCTATACCTATAACTTTTCTGCAATAAGGTGTAAGCCTAACG
>JAKLHL010000126.1 GCA_022710165.1 Bdellovibrionales bacterium
TTCCAAAAGGGACTTCGAGTTCGGTCAAGTAACGGCATAAAGAAATGAAGATTGGTTTCACCGGTGTCCCTCCTCTTAAAATTATCAACGACCACAAAAAAATGTACCCCTCTGCCGAGTGGATTGACCTTGATGTACCATTAGATAATATCCCAAGATCTATCGCAGTGGACCACATACCAGAGACCACTTGCAGCGTCATACAGACCATAGTTGCGAACACTGTTACGATAAAGCCTGATGTACTTATCGCAAGTGTTGGGAAAGGGAAATGCGACCAGATGTCCTTTCTTATACCAATAATCAGAAGGTACTCTCCAGGCACAAAGATAATAGAGGCGCAAAATACGAACACAGAAAGTTTTGGTCATCCGATATCGACTTCCTCAAGACCTCTAAAAGAAAAGTTCACCATGATAACAGCTTCTGTTACCTCTTCTCCATCTGCAACAAAGCACGAACAGTGCAGGCCTAAGGCAGGTTTTTGGGGCGTACCGCCATATGATTTCTCTATTTTGAGCCTGTTCCCTGATGAGACACACGTCTATGGATGGACAAGGTGCATGGAGAACGGTACTCCTGATAATATTGAGATGGAACTTTACACCGACCCAAATGTACCGACGGTGTTCTATTCACAGGCTTTCTGTTCCAAGAACATCCTTGCAAAGGAACTGGCAAAAAGGAACAAAGGACTTTATGTAGAAGCTGATGGCACCATAGACAACAGCACTAAAGAAAAGATCAAAGCCTTTTTGGAGTTAAAGAATTGCTTTTAATAGACGCCGGAACATCTTACATAAAAACGCTGGACACTAGCTCCGGCCAGACACAGATAATACCTGTGAAGGAAAGGGACCTTTACTTTAAACTCTCACCCTCAATGTCGACTGGACACAACTCAGCAATATTCAAAAGCTCAAAAAGGATCAGTGAGCTTGTGGCCTTGACCGACGGAATAAGGGCCGTCTCAAAAGACGATGACTTCACGGTGCTTGATATAGGTTCCAGAGACATGAAACTAGTTTCATTCCACAAGGGGTCCTTTGAAAAGTGTGACTGGAACACCTCCTGCGGAGCAATGATAGGTTTTACGATAGAGCTCATGATGAAATATTTTTCAAAGTCACCATCCGATCTTCCTGAAACAGAAAAGTGCTTAGATATAACCTGCGGTCTGCTTGGCATCACAAAGTTCTTTGACAGTATATCTAAAGAAGAAAGCATAGAAGAGAACCTGTCTGCGCTGATAAACGGCATGGCAAATTACGCATGGCACTTTGCAGGAAAACCTAAGAGCCTCTACCTCTCTGGTGGACTTTCTGAGAACAGGATATTCCTACATCACCTTGGCAAGATCGTTCCTGATCTTAGGCCTACTGGCAGGTTCACTTTGCTGGAAGGACTCAGGGCTAAGGCCTCAAAAGAGCTTTAAGCTCGCTGTAATATCTCTGGTCAGAGCCAAGACTTTTCTTTATATATTCTGAAGCTGACAACCCTAGCATTTTGGTCTTTTGTACATCACCCGCAAAGCCGTTGAATATTTTTGAGAACTCTTCTGTATTATTACCGCTGTAAGCGCAGCTTATCTTCATAAGGTCTTCTGCCTCAGGTGCGTTAAAATAGAAAGGCCCAAAGCATACAGGAAGCCCCATTATCGCCGGTTCCATTACGTTGTGTACACCAGTGGAAAAAGCACCGCCTATATAGGCCGCTGTACCGGACATATAAAGTTCTGCAAGCACACCGACCTCGTCAACGACAAGCACCCTCGTATCACCGCCTAAGACCCTCATCTTGCTTAGCCTTATAGGTGCAAACCTAGAAAAGCGGTCTAGGTAGTTGTCCACTCTTTTTTCTTCAGGTTCATGCGGTACTATTATCACCCTGGCCTTTTTATATTTATCGAGCATAGCCTCTACAGGCTCTAGAATATTTTTGTCATCAGCTTCCCAGGTGCTTCCCAATATAAGAGTGAACTCTTTGCGATAAAGATCAATGATGTGCTCTGGGATCTTCTTGGACCTTATTGCATTGGTCGCTCTAAAGGCGACTTGATCGAACCTGGTATCGCCCATGATCTTGACATTGCTGTGCTTAGGGGCTGTTATCATGAAACGGTTAAGATCACTCTCCGATACGACCCCTATAAGGTCTATTGCTCCATAAACAGAATTATAGAATGACTGCCCGAATATGTTTGAATACCTTTTAGAGCTCCTGTGCAAAGTACCGTCTATAAGCGCGGTCCTGGCACCATATTTTTTTGCTTCCCACACTATGTTCGGCCATATATCGAATTTAACGAACACCACAAGGTCTGGAGCTATAAATCTAACGGCCTTCTTTGCATTGTTAACTGTATCAAGCGGAAGATAATCGCAAAAGATCGTGCCTGTTACCTTAGAGGCTGGTCTTTTAGCTGAAGGACTGAAATATGTAAGGACTACCTCTATATCCTTATCATGCTCTTCAAAGAGCCTTATGACAGGTTTGGCCTGTTCAAGTTCACCGGCGCTGGAAACATGGAACCACACCCTTTTTTTGCCATTCTTTGCAGGTATCGCGCCGTACCTCTTCCAAAGTCCGGACCTGTCAACAAGGGCTTGTCTTATCTTCTTACTGAAGATCGAGTTAACAACGAATCCAAAATATAAAAGGTGAACCAAGATCGACGAATATAGTATCCTAAAGAACATTTGCTACCTCTTTGTAGACCATCTCTGGGCTTATGTCGTTAAGGCAGGGTCGTTTACCCATCCTTATGCATATCCCTGACCCGTTCTTAGAACAAGGTCTGCACCACATATCAAGCTCCACCGCCTTAGAACCAGGACGATAAGGATAACAACCGAACTCTTTGCTGGTTGGGCCCATTATCCCTATAGTATCCACACCTACAGCCTCAGAAACATGCATCATCCCCGTGTCGTTACAAACAGAGAGCTTGCAAAGCGAAAGGGCCGCGGCCGAGCCTGCAATACTGAACGCCCCTGCAAAGGAATAAACCCTGCTGTAAGGCTTTGCTATATCATTACAAAAGTGATCGTTAACACCGCCGAGAATAATAATGTCCACATCAAAATTATCAAGTATCTTCCCGCAAAGTACTTTGAAATTCTCTGCGCTCCATCTTTTACCAGGCCAATGAGCGCTTGGTGCCAAAGCTACAAGAGGCCTTTTCCCAAAGTCCTTTATAGTGGAAGAAAATTGCTTTTTAACATCCTCCATCACCTCTTTCGAGAAGAATACTTCTGTCCCTTTACCGTCGTATGTTATTCCATATTTCTTGAGAGGTTCAAGATACTCTATCATCTGCTTCTTTGCGTTCTTTAGCATGTTTATCTTAAAGTATATGAGCAGGAACCTTCTTATAGACTTCTTATTAAAGAGCGCCTTCTTAACGAATGGGTTGAGCAGGCACACTACCCTGCTACGCAGGCTCCTGTGCGCTTCAACTATAAGATCGTACTTTCTTGCCCTGACATCAAGAGCAATACCTATCAGCGTCTTTATGTCTTGATCCCTTGGGATATATATTTTCTCATCAAGATAAGGGTTCCACTCTATGAGTTCCCTAAAATCCTCTCTGACGGTCATGTCTATCTTTGCATTAGGGAATCTTTTCCTAAGGTGACGCGGAAGCACTGTCGCCATAGTTATATCGCCCAAAGAGCTGTACCTTATTATCAGTATTTTCAAGATCACATCCTCTCTGGCGCTTTTATCCCGATCACAGAAAGGGCTGCTTTTATTGTTTCCTTAACGCTGAACACCATTGCAAGCTTTGCATTCCTTATATCCTGGTCCTCTATATCTATGAGCTTTTCTTGATAGTAATAACGGTTAAAAGACCTGCAAAGGTCCAAAACATACCTTGCGACCACGAAAGGTTCATGCTCTAAGCTTGCCTCTTCAAGTTTGTCCTCAAAACCCAGCACCATCTTTATGATCTCATATTCCATATCGTTAGGGGCGTAGTTCCTAACACTTTTAATGTCCGTAACTTTGAAGTTGGTCTTCTTCAATATACTGCCTGCCCTCGCATGCGTATATTGCACATAAGGGGCCGTCTCTCCGTCAAAATTAAGTATGTCTTCCCACTTGAAAACAATATCCTGGGTCCTTCTCTTTGAAATATCTCCAAAGATTATAGCGCCAACACCTACAGCCTCTGCAACCTCGGCCTTGGACTCCAGGTCAGGGTTCTTCTCCTCTATTGCCTTCTTCGCAAGCTCTACGGATTTATCGAGGACCTCTTCAAGGAACACTACGTTACCCTCTCTGGTCGACATTTTACCGTCGGCTAAATGCAAGAGACCGAACTGTATATGCATGCATTTTGAAGCCCAATCACAACCCATAAGCTCCAAGACCTTGAATATCTGTTTGAAATGAAGTTCCTGTTGATGTGCTACGACGTAAAGTGATTCGTCAAACTTAAACCTTTCCATCCTGTCAAAAGCAGCGGCAAGGTCCCTTGTGGCATAGAGGGCTGTATCATCCTGTTTCTTCAAAAGCACTGGAGGCATATTGAAGGCTTCAAGGTCTACTATAAGGGCTCCCTCGCTTTCTTTGGAGCCTACGGTCTTATTCACCTTTTCTATCATTTCGTCTGTGCTCTTATTGTAAAAGCTTTCACCTTCTACGTGGGTGAACTTAACCCCAAGCCTGTCGTACACACGGTCAAATTCCTTTATGCTGATCTCCCTGAACTCCTTCCAGTATGCTATAGCCTTGGGATCACCTTCTTCCATTTTCTTGAACCACTCCCTTGCCTTCCTTTCCAGGTCCTCTGATTCATGCTTGTGGTA
>JAKLHL010000127.1 GCA_022710165.1 Bdellovibrionales bacterium
GTAGCAATCAGCCCTACTCCATGACCGCTGTCGTAAAGAACGTGCTTGATAATAATACGTTCTTTGAGATACAGCCAAATTATGCAAAGAACATAATGGTAGGTTTTGGAAGGCTTGGCGGCCACAGCGTTGGCATAGTAGCTAATAATCCTGAGGTGATGGCCGGTGTCCTTGATATAAACGCTTCAACAAAGTCAGCGCGATTCATCAGGTTCTGTGACGCCTTTAACATCCCTATCATCACCTTTGTCGACGTACCAGGGTTCCTGCCTGGACTTGAGCAAGAGACCAACGGGATAATAAGACATGGGGCAAAACTGCTCTTTGCTTACAGCGAAGCTACGGTTCCAAAGCTTGCCGTAATAACAAGAAAGGCTTACGGCGGTGCATACTGCGTAATGAGCAGCAAACAGATAGGCAGCGACCTTAACCTTGCATGGCCTACGGCGGAGATAGCTGTAATGGGTGCAAAGGGTGCCTGCAATATAATCTTCAAGAAAGAGATATCCGAATCCGCCAACAAAGAAGAGGCTGTTAACAAACTGGTGAATGAGTATAACGAGAAGTTCCTCAACCCATACATAGCAGCCAAGCTTGCATACATAGACGACATAATTGAACCTAACGAAACAAGATTCATGCTTTACAAAGGATTGATGTCCAATTTCGGGAAAAGACAGACTCGTCCGGCCAGAAAACACGGTAATATACCGCTGTAAGAGGCAAAACAGGAGGCTAGACCTTGTTCAAAAAAATAATGATCGCCAACAGGGGCGAAATAGCGTTAAGGATAATAAGGACCTGTAAAGAGATGGGCATAAAGACTGTAATGCCCTACTCCAACCCTGACAGGTTATCAACACCAGTGGCTTTTGCAGAGGAATCTTATCCTCTCGACGGAGAAGAGGCAAAAGACACATACCTGAGCATAGAGAAGATAATAAAGGTAGCTAAAGAGTCAGGAGCCGACGCCCTTCATCCTGGCTATGGGTTCTTGTCAGAGAACTACCTTCTTGCGAAGGCATGCAAAGAGAACGACATCGTTTTTATAGGGCCTGCTCCTAGCGTAATATCAAGGATGGGCGATAAGATAAGCGCAAAGATGATCGCCAAAAAGGCAGGATTACCTGTCGTAAGAGGCATCAATAGACCTATACATTCACTATCCAGGGCAAAATGGATAGCAAGGATAATCGGCTATCCAGTGATAGTAAAAGCAGTTAACGGCGGCGGTGGAAAAGGAATGAGGGTCGTTACAGAAGAAAGGTCTCTTGAGATGGCACTAAAGTCAGCCTCAAGGGAAGCTGCCACCTCTTTTAACAGCGAAGACGTTTTCATAGAAAAATTCATAGATAATCCAAGGCACGTTGAAGTACAGATACTGGCAGATGCTCATGGTAACATAATCCATCTCTACGAGAGGGACTGCACCATTCAGCGCCGCCATCAAAAGCTCTTTGAAGAAGCGCCAAGTCCTGCACTCAACAAAAGACAGCGAGAAAAACTTGGAGAGCTGGCAATAAAGGCATGTAAGGCCATGAAGTATACTAACGCTGGGACAGTAGAGTTCCTGATGGACGGTAAAGGCAACTTCTACTTCATGGAGATAAATGCAAGGATACAGGTTGAACACCCTGTCACAGAGATGATAACCGGAGTAGACCTAATAAAAGAACAGATAAAGATCGCCGCTGGAGAGAAGCTTTCATACAAACAAAGCGACATAAAGATAAACGGTCATGCGGTAGAATGCAGGATAAACGCAGAGGACCATGAATTTGACTTTGTTCCATGCACAGGCACGATAAATGACCTGATACTCCCTGGCGGTAACGGCGTAAGGGTTGATACTGCTATCAAGACAGGGGTAGATGTGACCCCATATTATGATTCCATGCTTGCAAAGATAATAGTCCACGCAAAGGACCGTAAGACCGCAATAGACAAGATGTCTGTAGCCCTTGCAGAGATGAAGATAAGCGGGTTGAAGACGACCATAAGCTTCTTTAGAAGGCTGCTTCTGGACCAGAATTTCAAGACGTCAAAATATACTACGAAGTTCCTTGAGACTTTCAGGATAAGCGAGGAAAAAGAAGGCGTACACTTTGATGCTGCTGCGATAATAGCAGCGCTTTATTACAAGAAACAAAAAAGCCTGCGTTCTTTTTCAGCTAAACCTGAGCAATCAGGCTCTAGTGGCTCCAACAAATGGGGAATGGCCGGAAGATCAGAAGCCATAAGAGTAAGGAGGGGCTGGTAATAAAATGGAAAAATATACAGTAAAGGTCAACGACCAAAAATATACAGTTGAGTTCGACGAAAATACTGACGTCAGCCAGATAAAAGAGGTCAACCTGAACGGCAAAAAAGTATCCATAGACCTTAACCTGGACACCCTTTGTTCGATCGTGGTCGATAACAACACACATAAGATAAACGGTGTTTATGACTACGACGGAGAAATAGTAAAACTTCTTATAGGCAAAGACTACCACAACATAGAGGTAGAAGAATATCGGCCTGTAAAATTAAAAGCGAAAAAAGACAAAAGTGCCAACAAGCAGGCCGTAATAAAAGCCCCTATGCCTGGCAAGATAACCTCAATCGATGTGAATGTAGGCGATGTAGTGGAAGAAGGCCAAGCCCTTTTAGCACTTGAAGCGATGAAGATGGAGAACAGGATAAGCTCGCCAAGGAAAGGCGGCGTAAAAGAGATAAGGGCCAACATAGGCGACACCTGCAACTCCGGCGATCTTCTTATGGTAATAGAATAGATCAGTAGCAGTTCAAGTAACTTAAGTCTATTTCACACCTTCTTTTACCGAATTTTGTGTGGTCATTTGTTGACAGTGCGCTTGATACAAGCTCTTTTCCGGTGCCGCCATCCCTATGGGCGTACATGGAGGACCTGCCATATTTATCAGTAGATACAGATAGTCCAAGAACTACGCATGACACTATGGTGATCATGGCTGCTGTCTTCCAAAATTTCCTGTTTAAATATTTCTGCCAGCAATAGAAAGCATAAATGCTTACCAAAGGGAACAGTACGTAAAAAGTATGGGCCGAAGGACCCTTCACCGAGAATAAAAAACTAATGTATAGCAAGCCTATCATTAATATCGAAAAATACTTTGTGAAAGCCCATCCGCTGAGACTAACCTTCCTGAAATAGCCTATTACGAGGCTGATGAGCTGGACTATGTTCATGGCCAGACAGACTATTATGAAAGGGGCCGCCCAGTAGTATTTTAACGCAAAACTTATCCTTTCTTTAGTGTTATGGCCTATGAACCTGGGGACCTCTGTACTTGCAAAGGCCAAGACCTTGAACATGATATCGAAGAGGTCCTTAAAGCCGGACGGGTTGAACACAGAATTAGAACCCATGTTCAAGAGCCCATATCTGTAGAAAGTTGGAACAACTAGCGCAAGCATCAAGGACGAACCTATAAGGCAGAATACAGCATCTATAAATATCCTTTTAAAATTAAAAGGTCTTGATACCAAATAAAAAGCGTAGATGACTACCGGACTTAATATGACCCAAGATAGATGTATCTGGAATATCCAAAAGTAAGATAGTCCTATAAAGAAAAAACATGTTCTCTCTGGCCAGAAGCCTTTTTTTGTGCCCGGATAGAGCTCGAACACTGAGATAAAGAACAACACCGACGGTAAAAGGACATATGACGGATTTATTATATTGGTGGAGAAAAAGATGGTCCACGGGCAGAACAAGAGCCAGCCATAGACTATATAACGGTTAACACTGGTCAGCTTTACTATGTAGCTTGCAAGTATCAGGAGGCCGGCCATAGAAAGTATGTTCAATAAAATGTACGGAGCCTCTGCCGATTGAAAAAGATAGAACGGAAGACCCACTAGCAGGGCCTGGAGTGCACCGGGTATCTGCGTTGAAGTATAAACAACGTCGGGGCCAAAGTAAGGCCAGGTCTTGGAGGTAAAGAACTTCAATCCAAGCAGGTATACGTTCTTTTCATCCTCGAACCAGAACTCACTACAGATACCAAAGGAAAGCCTCACCAGAAAGGCAAGGACGATAAAAAACAGCCAGCCGTATTTTTCTACTTTACGATCCATCTATTCAATAAATTACTACCAGACCAACGATCCCGCAATACGAACTAGATAAAAAATTCCCTTCATATTTTTCCTTTAGACGAGGAAGCGAATAAAAATCGACGCATGCGTATATAAACATACGCAGAGGAGATTTTTATGAGCTGACGAAGTATAAAGGAAAAAGATGAAGGGAATAAAAAAACTCTTGGAGCATTGTGCTACTCTCCCACGGTTAAGACCGCAGTACCATCACCGCAGAGGAGCTTAACTTCCGAGTTCGAGATGGGATCGGGTGTTTCCTCCTCGCTATTAACACTCCAAGAGTTTAACTCTTAAAATATTCAATTCGATCCAGGCGGAGTTAATTAGTAAAAAATATTTAAAAGAATAATCAAGACGCACGACAAATTAGTACCGGTCAGCTAAACGCCTCTCAGCGCTTACACACCCGGCCTATCAACCTCGTAGTCTACAAGGTGTCTTTAGGGGGATTAAATCCCCAGGGAGATCATATCTTGAAGATGGCTTCCCACTTAGATGCTTTCAGCGGTTATCCATTCCCAACGTAGCTACCCAGCGATGCTCTTGGCAGAACAACTGGTTCACCAGAGGTTAGTCCAACGGGGTCCTCTCGTACTACCGCCAGATCTTCTCAAATCTCCAACGCCCACAGAAGATAGGGACCGAACTGTCTCACG
>JAKLHL010000128.1 GCA_022710165.1 Bdellovibrionales bacterium
TATACGGTGCCGTTCTTTACTTTTAATGTAACATCAACAGGGTCCTCTATAGGCGCGTTAGCTCCACCTACTGTTGTCCAGATGCCTCCCTCGTATTTTTGTACCTTAACGCCGGGGTTACCCATGTTACATGCTATGTAGATAACACCATTCTCTACTGCCAATGGTGATACGAAGTTACCGCCGAACCAGCTGCCGCCGCAGCTTGTTACAGTTGTAATCGTGTTCCATACGTTCGCTACAGGGCTCAATATGTCAAATGATTCAGGTGCAGCTCCTGCTTTTGCTATATATACAACGCCGTTGTCTGCGGCAAGGTATCTTGACTTTGGTGTCATCACATAATCGTTACCCACCATTTCCCATACTCCGAACTTGTAGGTACCGGTCGTCTCTGTAGAGAAAGCAGCTCCGTCCCACGCTACAGCCCTTATTGTGAAGCTTTGGTTATTGCCGGACAGTTTTATTGATCCCTTATAAAGAGTAGAGCTCAATGATGTTACAGGATCAGTACCGTCGGTGGTGTAGTACACTTCTGCCTCATTTGGAGAATCCTTTGGCAGTGTGAATGATACTGCAATGGTGCTCAAGTTGCTTGAGTTAAGAACGATAGGGTCTACGAGCGGAGCCTGCAAGGTGCTGACCACAGGTGTTCCGTCATCGTTGCTTCCTCCAGTATTGTCATTAGTGTTGGAAGCGACCGGTATTTGGGTTGGATCATCGATGCTCATAGTGCAGGAAGATATTATCCCTGCAAAAATTAGTGTTACTAAAAAACGGTGATACATGACATTTCCCCCCTTATTGTCATATCGGAGTGTAACACTGGGGGACTGAGGGCTTCCAAAATATCTGATCATTAGTGTCAAAAAACAAACAGCCGACGTACCGCCTCGTATTACTTTAACATTATACAGAATAGTTATCATTTTGTCAAGAAATTTATAAAAACATTTAAAAAAACATAAAACTGTGCTTAATTATTGGGAATTATGAATGGATTCATCATAGCGGACAAGCCAAAAGGTAAAAGTTCTTTCTGGGTCGTGGAAAGGGTAAGGCGTATCAGCGGACAAAAAAAGGTTGGGCACGCCGGTACTCTGGACCCTTTAGCCAGCGGGGTATTAGTGCTTTGTCTTGGCGAGGCGACCAAGCTTAGTGACTACGTGATGGATGAGGAAAAGGTCTACGAGGTGAGGGGCAAGCTAGGAGAAAGAACTAATACAATGGATGCGGAAGGCTACACCGTAGAGAAAAAAGACCTGAACGGATCAAATATAGATATAGAAAAGATGAACTCCGTTTTGGATGAGTTCAGGGGCTGGATAGAACAAGTCCCCCCAATGCACTCAGCAGTTAAGATAGATGGTGCTCCTCTTTACAGGCTTGCAAGGCGGGGCCAAAGTATAGAGAGGGAAAAAAGAAAGGTCCTGATATCCAAGTTGGAGCTTTTGGACCTTGAACTCCCTTTTTATACTTTAAGGGTCGCCTGTTCTAAGGGAACTTACATCAGAACTTTGATAGATGATATCGGGCTTAAGCTGAGCGTTGGTTCTTACGTCACTGAACTTAAAAGATTAAGGTCAGGTTCTTTTGATATAGAGGACTCTGCTGTCATAAGTGATGATACTGAGCCGGTGGAACTTAAGAACAGACTTCTCAGCATGGAGGAAGTGCTTGATAAGGTCCTTCCGGTAGAGGATGTCCCTTATGAGCTTGCAAAAAAGATATCTGACGGATATTCGTTAGTGGAGCTGGACCCGATATTGGCGAGCAAACATGAAAAGTTCGCACTAATGTCCGTTCTGGAAGGAAAACGTTCTTTGGTCGCTGTAGTTGAGGATAAAAAAACAGCCAGGGTGTTCAATCACAGGCTTTGGAGCAAGAATGTTTAATAGTATAAAAAAGAGAGAACACAACATTGCGCTTCTTTTGATAGGTATATTCACTCTGTCATTGGCCGGTACTTTGATCAAACTCTCCCATGCTGGTGTTTACGGCATAGCTTTTTACAGACTTTTTATAGCCGCTGTGGTCATCTTCATGGTCACTCCACGCACTATACTTGAACAGATGGGCAAAATAAAACGAGCAGAATTCCTTTGGATGTGTCTTGGAGGTATTGTATTCAGTCTGCATTTCTTGACATGGATATACGGGTTAAAGACCGTCAGTGTATTTGAAGGAATGGTCGTGGTGGCCACGAACCCAATATATACAACAATAGGCGCATATTTCTTCTTCAAGGAAAAGCCTAGGGGTGCTTTTATCCCAGCGTTCATTCTTGCTTTTATAGGGACGGTGTTCACTTTTATAGAGGGTGTATCCAGGCTTCAAGGTGATATGACCGGGATGAGCTTGATGTTCATCAGTACACTGCTTTTTTCTGCATATGTCCTGACCGGTAAAAAGGTCAGACAAAAGCATGATTCCAATGTCTATATAGTGATGCTTTACTTCCTTGCCAGCATGGTCTGTCTTGGTTTCATCCTTGTATTGGGTGAGCCGTTGATCTCGTATACCCCAAGGAACTATCTGTTCTTTGTGATACTGGCATTGGTCCCAACCGTAATAGGGCACGGATCTTTGAACCACTGCGTGGGTCATTTCAGGGCATCAACGATATCAATGCTTACTTTGTTAGAGCCTGTAGTCGGTAGTTTTGCGGCATACATTGCTTTAGGTGAAAGGATAGGTGCTTTTTCTTTGGTAGGTTTTATAATGATATGTGCAGGCATAGGTCTTCTTTTCAAGGCTGAACTTTTGGGTATGGCGAAGAGGTTTTTAGGGAAATGAAGAAATTCATATCATGGAACGTGAATGGTCTTAGGGCCTGTGCAAAGAAAGGAATGTTCGATTTCCTCTCAAAAGAAAAACCGGATATTTTTGCAGTACAAGAGATAAAGGCAAATTATGATCAGATAAATTCAATAGGCGGGCATCCAGAAGGTTATGATGTTGTGATGTTCCCTGCAAAGAAACCCGGTTACAGCGGCGTTGGAGTTTATATCAAAAAAGGTATTGAATATGATGTGGAAAAAGGTCTGGGCGTTAAGCAGTTCGATGATGAGGGAAGGACCATTACTGTATTCATGCATGATATGATCTTTGTTAACGCTTATTTTCCGAACTCTCAGGGAGAAAGGGCTAGACTCCCGTACAAGCTTGCTTTTTGCAAAGAGATGAAGAGCTACCTGGACAGCTTTACTAAAAAGAAAAAACCAGTGCTCTTGTGCGGGGATTACAACATTGCACACAAAGAGATAGACCTGACGCACCCAAAGGAGAACGTTGACAGCCCAGGTTTCTATCCAGAAGAAAGGGCATGGATGGATGAATTCATAGACAAGGGCGGTTATATAGATACTTTCAGGATGTTCAACAAAGAGGGCGGGAATTACACTTGGTGGAGTTACCGTACAGCGGCTAGGTCAAGGAACGTGGGCTGGAGAATAGACTATCACTGCGTTAATAAATATCTTAAGGACAGGGTTTTGAACAGCCGTCATAATACTGACATCATGGGTTCGGACCATTGTCCCATTTCTGTAACAATTAATTGACCGTACAGAAAAACTACAGTTATAATCATTTTGTCCAAGTTAAAGTTCAATTTATAGGAGTTGATCTATGAAAAAAATAATTTTCGCCGCTATCGCGCTTTTAATGTTCTATGGTTGCGAACTCGGCCAGATGAGCAGATTAGAGGAGTCCTCCGATACAGCACAAACCTTGAGTGAAGAGACCTCAGAGCCTAAGGCTGCTTGGTCTACAGTTGGTTCTTCGCTGGGTGACGCAGCTTCTGGAAGTCTTTCAATGAGCATGTACAACACCACCCCGTACGTTGTTTTCAGCGACGGCAATAACGGGATAAGGGCTACTGTGAAGTATTACAATGGGACCAGCTGGACCACTGTCGGTACGGCAGGTTTTTCAGCCAACGAGGCTTATGATGTCGCAATATCAGTTCACAATGACGGCGTTTCTGCAACACCTTACATAGTATATAGAGAACTAGTTTCTATGCTTCCTTTAACTTTCACTCCAAAAGTGAAGTATTACAACGGTTCCTCTTGGGTCGACGCAGGCAACATTAGCTCTTTGCTTGGAGCTACTGTTCCTTTTGATTGGCATCCAGAGATAGCTGTTTACAATAATATCAGCGGCGACGCAGTTCCTTTTGTAACTGCAAAGGGAAGAGTAATGAGCTTTGACGGTACTAACTGGTCATACGTTGGCGCGGCAATATCAGGAGCTACAGTATATCCAAAGATAGCAGTTTATGACGATGCCGGTACTCCAGTTCCTGTAGTGGCTTTCATGGACGGCACGGCAGGTGACCACATCAGCGTTGTTGAGTATAACAGCGGTACTGGTCTTTGGCAGTATATAGGCGCTCAGGGTTTCAGCCAGACAGCTGATCCTCTAGATAAGGCAAGCCCTCCGGTATTGTACCTAACAGATAACGGAACTCCATATGTGTTCTTCGTTAACAGGTATAATTCAGCGGCTAATAAAGGAACCGTACTTAAATATAACGGAACAGCATGGGTGAACGTGGGACCTGCAAATTTCACCGCAGGCAACGCCACACACCTTTCAATAACGGTCAATGAGACCACGAACTCAGTTTTTGTCTCATATCATGATACCTCTGCATCTAACGACGGACTTACAGTTAAACAGAACGTGGGCGGTGTGAGTGCTACGTGGACGACCTGCGGCACTGTAGGCGGTGTATCAACAGGGTGGGCTAACTTTACCAATATAGGT
>JAKLHL010000129.1 GCA_022710165.1 Bdellovibrionales bacterium
GAGCATAACGGACTTGAACCGTTGGCCTCTTCGCTGCCAGCGAAGCGCTCTACCAAACTGAGCTAATGCCCCTTAAAGCAGGGGTGTTTTTAGCATAAGTTCCCGAAAAATGTAAATAAAAATATTAAGTATTAGTAATGTCTTATAGAAAAACCTTGACTTTTATCATTGTTATTGTATAATATAAGTATAGGGACCGATAAGTATGTAGGTGATAACACAGGGGTTTAAACAAAATGGGGATTAAAAGTAAAATTTACTTGGGTTTGATAATGAGCTTTTTGCTTGCAGGCTGCAGTCTGCTTGAGGAAAAAAGGAGCAGTGTCGATACGTCAACCAACACAGAAGCCATGTGCAGGTTCGAAACAGATACAACTGCAGGCGCCGCTAAAAGGCCGGTAGGATGCTACCCTGACTACACCGACGATTATGATTATTCGGATGTAACAGTAGATTACCAGTTCAGGATAAGTTCAGAGGACTATGTTCAAGTATGCATCTCTTCAAAGAACGTCGGGCCTGAGGGAAATGAAGCGAACCTTACAGGCAAAACAATAAAGTTCTACGCCTCTGATACGAAACTAGGGTCATACGGACAGATATGGGACCCTGACGGTACGATATCCATAAACGGTTCCGGCGGACAAACTGCGTTCGCCATACTGGGGTCCACGACATGCTCATGGGTGACGGGTGGAACTCTTGTCGCTGAGCTTGATATGACAGATCTAAAGGACTACAAATATATCCATATTGTAGATGCTTGCGGATGGACGGTGAGCTACACCGTATCCCCTTATGAACAGTCGAGGTTAATAGGTGGTTAAATGAAGATCTTCACTATAACAACTTTAATGCTCATCTTAGCGGCTTCAAGTTGTGGTGGTGGAAAAGGTCAGAACATAGCAACAATAGGCAGCGGAACTCAAGAAATACTGCCTGACTGCACCGGCTTTACTTCTGAGATGGTAATACCTTATGGTTTCACAGGCCCTGTGGCCTCCACAATGGGAGGACATGTATTCGCGAAGATAACAGCCGTCGATAGTGTTGACGGTACAATGAAGATAACGATATCCCCTCCTACCGGGAGCTCAAGTTTCCCAATGGAATATATAAACGAGTTCAGCGACTACAAACTTAGGTTCATCGCATGCAGAGAGGACCTTTCCTCAATTAGCAGTGGGTCCAGTACTACAGGTGTTTGCAGCCTTTCAGGATCTGTAAGCGTGATAGGCGGCGAAATAATCTCATCAATTAACTTCCAAAATGACGGACTAAAGGTCAATGGAGTTAAAGTTCACGCCACAAGAGACCCAAATTACGACGTTGCTATGAACCATTTCCTTAAACCCGATTTCATAATGCTCACGGCCAGCTATTCAGAAGAGGACCCTTTAGGCATATACATGATAGCGTTCGGCCGCTCTCCTTATTACAAGAGTTGCTACAGCAAGTAGCGATTTCAGACATCCATACAAATTAAATAGAGGGACTTACAGCGGTCATCTTTTTGCACCTCCACATCTAAAACCTTAGGAGGTGTTGAAAATGAGAGAATTTTTCTTTGTACCAGTTTTTATCAGTCTATTAGCGTTAAGTGCCGGTTGTTCGCCCGGTGACGACGGTTCGCAAAAGAGCAGGACACTAAAGATACCATACCCTACTGCAGATGTTCAGTCAGCGAGCACAAATAGTTCTCCAAGCTTAGACGTGGAACAAGAAGTGGAGAACTGCAGCGATAACCCAAAATGCCACTTGGAAGAGATGAACACTCCATTCACAAATACGGCCACCACATACCGGATCAACTCCGTGATATACTCAGACACCGATATAATGAGCGGAGTTAATGTACAGACAGCGCCTATCGTCAACTTTGAGGTAAAAGGCATTGATACAAGTTCCATAACCTCTACGACCATAAGATACAACAAAAAGGACGGAATGGGCAACATAATAGCCCAGACCACAGAGACCGCCATCAGCGGTACAGAAGGCAGATACTCCGTACCCATACACTCCAGCCTCTTTGGAAGCAGCATCCTCATCTCTGCTCCTTACGAAAAGCACACCATGCAAATAAAGATATTAACGAACCAGGGGTATAACTATAATTTTGAGATAGAGTTCTTTATATCCAGCAGCACGATAAATCCCGTAGTCATAGAAAGGGACGCCCAGATAATGAACTCACACTACTACAAGATGGACGAAGACCTTCAAAGCTTCCTTATAGACAGTATAAGCCTAGAGAACACACTCCCTCTCTCAATATCTGTCAGCGGCGACATCAGTGTCAACAATAGCACCGTAGCTGTGCTAAAGCAGACTTCCAGATCACAGCAAAAGACCTTCATATCAAGCACAAGCGGCTATCCGTTCGACATCTATAACTGGTTCACCGTACCGGGATATTCATACGGTTCAGCCACGGCAATAGCCACATACACAGTTAAAATAGAAAGGAACGGTGTAGAAGAAGAACTTGCTGTAAGCTCAAATTATAACGGGGCAGAGAGCATCCTCAGCTACAACGACTTAGAACTGGACGGCAATCAAAAAATAAAAATGAACATATATGCAAATCTTGTGGTCAACAATTCAGTAGTAGGCGACCATGGACAGCAAAGCTTTTTTGAGGGCAACTCACTCTGTGCAACGCTTACCATTAACTCCAGCTGTGCCTGCTTCTTCACCCCTCTCAACATAAACAACAGTTCCCTAACTGGTGACCTTTTCTATCATTCAGCCAGGACAACAATATACACCATACAGGAACTGTACTATCCGAACTGCGGCTCAGGAGTACCTAACGGTGTGCTCACACAACAGCTATCAATAGTGGACCACCCCGCCTCATCAATCTCGCTGTCAGGCAGGATACACAGGTCCGACCTTAAATATACGGCCACGACCTGGCTAAAGGGTTACGAAGCCCAGGATGATCTTGGGACTATATCCATGACCATGGATACTTTAGAGGCTGTAAAGGGAGATTCAAACCTTGGCATGGTAGATCCTTCTCTTAGTTATCAGGGATACATACCAGGACAATTATAAGATCTCACCCTCCCCCGTGGAAAAGCTCCGGAAGATTTTAATATCTGCCGGAGTTTTTCCCTATGATTTATCACTCCAAGCAAATATAATCCAAGTATGGGCTTATTAAAAAAACTTATACTTTTCATTCTTACTCCTCCAGGGACCATCTTCATTCTAGCGATCCTTGCTATAACAGCTTTGCTGAGCGGAAGGATATCGAGGAAAGCTAAAAGGGTCATAGCATGGACCTGTCTTGTGCTTGCCTATCTAAGCAGTACTGCTTTCATAAGCAAGCCCCTGCTCTACAGAATGGAACATAGCAATACGGACATCTGCAATAAAGCTGATGCCGTCGCTGTACTAAGCGCAGGCATAGAGCAAGGTTTTTACAGCGATAATAACAGCAAGCAGAACGAAAGTTCGTTCAAAAGGCTTATCAAGGGAATAGAGACCTCAAGAAAGAAGAATGCACCACTAGTGATACTAGGAGGCATCACTTCAAAGAACGAGCCTGCAGAAGCAGACGTCCTTTACATCACGGCCATGGACCTGGGGCTTAAAAAGGACAAGACCATAGTGGAGAACAAAAGCAAGAACAGCCTTCAGAACATACTTGAACTGAAAAAAATAGCGGCAGAAAAAGGGTTCAAGGATATTATAGTCGTTACTTCGGCTTCACACGCCTTAAGGATAAATAAGATATTAAAGAAACAGGGGCTTGATTACTGTATCCTTACCACCGACTACATGGCTGACAAGGGTTTCAGGTTCAAGGACTTTGTACCATCAACAAAGAACATGGAGTTTAATTCTTTCATGGTCTACGAGACCCTGGCCCTCATAAAGTATTCCGTCATGAGGACGATATGAAACGGCTTTCAGTTATAGTACCCTGCTACAATGAAAAGGATACGGTCCAGGAATTGATAAAGAAGGTGGCTGAGGCAAAGATCCCCCTCCCTGAAAAAGAGATACTTGCCATTGACGACAGCTCAAAGGACGGCACTTGGGAAATACTTCAAAGCATAAAGGGTAACGGGCTCTCAGGTTCTATCTTTAAATTAAGAAAGCATGAAAAGAACATGGGAAAAGGCCGTGCCATCAGAACGGGCATCTCCGCAGCCGAAGGCGACATAATAATAATACAAGATGCAGACATGGAGTATGACCCTAACGAGTACGAAAAGATAATAAGGCCGATAATAGAAGGCTCCGCCGACGTTGTTTACGGGACAAGGTTCCCCTATCCATTAAGGCCAGGTAACTTCACCATGCACCTTTTCGGGAACAAGATGCTTACCCTTATGTCTAATATTTTCTCTGGGCTCAGGCTCACAGACATGGAGACCTGTTACAAGGCTTTCAAGTCGCCAATACTGAAAGGCATAACACTTAAGTCTGACCGCTTTGGTTTTGAACCGGAAGTCACCGCCAAGATATCCAAGCTCAAGATAAGGATAAAAGAGGTCCCCATCTCCTACAAAGGACGAAAGTACAGCGAAGGTAAAAAGATAGGAATGAAGGATGCTATTGATACAGCATGGTGCATAATAAAGTACAATATATTCGGTTAATAAAAAGGAGGACTTTGGGAAAATGGCTACAAAAACTAAGGCAACAAAGAAAGTGAACGATAACGAGATAACCATGGCAAAATTGATGCACCTTTTCTTTGCCTTTGGCTGGTTCCTTACAC
>JAKLHL010000013.1 GCA_022710165.1 Bdellovibrionales bacterium
GATCTGGATGCCGAAAGACAAAAGGCTATGGAAGAAAAGAGAAAACCGGTTTACGGCGGTAAATGCAGGAGGAGTCCGGTAAAAGAAGGTGTTGTAAGGTTCAAGGTCCCAGAGACTGGAGAGACCGTTATTAACGACGTAGTACTTGGCAGGATAGTGATAAAACATGAGGAAATAGAGGACCTGATATTGGCCAGGGCCGATGGTACACCTACTTATAATTTTACAGTTGTCATTGACGATGCGCTGATGGGCATAACACACGTTATAAGGGGCGATGATCACGTTAACAATACGCCAAAACAGATACTGATATACGAGGCTCTTGGCTTTAGTCTTCCTACGTTCGTTCATGTCCCAATGATACTTGGTCCAGATAAAACAAAGCTTAGCAAGAGACACGGTGCAACAGCAGTAAGCGGGTACAGGCAGTTAGGGTATCTACCAGAAGCACTGTTCAACTATCTGGTCCGTCTTGGATGGTCGCATGGTGATCAGGAAATATTCAGCAAAGAAGAATTAATAAAGTTTTTTGATGTAGATGCGCTGGGTCATTCAGCGGCTGTACTTAATCTAGAAAAATTAAACTGGCTTAATGCTCACTACATAAAGACCATGGACCCAAAGGAAATGGCAAAACGAATATGCGACGAGGGTTTGGTCCCGGAAGAATTCAAGAACAGGATCTTTGACGCTGATGTTCAAAAGCTCCTGCCGATGGTCCAGGAAAGGTCAAAGATGCTTCCGGACGTTTATAAGGGAATAGAGTTCTTCTTGAAAGATGAAATAACAAAAGACGAGAATTCAGTTAAAAAACACATTACGCCAGAGATAAGGCCGGTCATAGCAGAGCTTGTAGAGGCGTTCGATAAGGCCGAGTCGTTGTCTGACCACAAGGTCTTAGAGGACATCTTTGCCGTACTTATACAAAAGCATAATATAAAACTTAAAAATATCGCACAGGCTTGCAGAGTGCTTATAACTGGTACAGACGTAAGCCCCGGCATCTTTGAGATAATGTCGCTGATGGATAAAAAGAGAGTAATAAAGAGGCTTAAAGAGATATAAGTGCCAGAAATTCTTTTAGGTCCAGCGTCTTTATATTAAGCTCCTTGGCTTTGTCCAGTTTTGAACCAGGTTCGGTCCCGACTATGACGTAACTCGTCCTTTTACTTACGCTGGAAGATACCTTTCCGCCGTTATGCTCTATTAACTCAGAGATCTTGTCCCTGCTCATTTCTTTGAAGCTCCCAGTTATTACAAAAGAAAGTCCGTTAAGCCTGGTGCTTGTTTGAGCAGACGCTGTTTCCTGTATGTTTACGCCAAGAGAGATGATCTCATCTATTCTTTTTATGTTATCCTTGGAGTTGAAAAAAGAGACCAGACTGCTGATTATATTAGGGCCGAATCCTTCTATCCCCTCCAGGTCTTTTTCATTTATGTTCTTAAGCTTGTCTATGTTCTTGAACCTTTTGGCCAGTTCCTTGGCGTTCTCAGACCCTATAAGGTCTATGCCGAGAGCGTAGATGAACTTATCCAGACTAACATTCTTGGATTCATTGATGGCGTTGATTATATTATTTGCGCTTTTTGTGCCCATTCGGTCGAGCATCATAAGTGTAGCTGCATTAAGCCTGTAAATATCAGGGAAAGACCTTATAAAATTCCTTTCCACGAGCTGTTCTATTAGTTTTTCTCCCATTCCGTCTATGTTCATCGCATCGCGGGATATAAAGTGGTTCAAAGCCTCTTTTATCCTCGAAGGGCATTTACTGTTATTGCAAACAAAGTTAACACCTTCTCTTACTACGTCTATATCGCAATCCGGACATTTTTTGGGGAACTCGAATTTCCTAGAACCTTTTGGCCTTTTATCGTCTACATATCTTAATATCGCAGGGATAACATCTCCTGCTCTTTCTATTACGACCGTATCGCCCACCCTGATATCCTTTCTTTCAAGCTCTGATGCGTTGTGAAGTGTAGCTCTTTTTATCTCGACTCCGCCCACTTCTACAGGCTCGAGCTCTGCCACGGGTGTTAGAACCCCTGTTCTTCCTACCTGGACCGCTATCTTGTTAACAGTAGTAGTTGCTGTGTGAGCAGGCGGCTTCCACGCAACGGCCCATCTTGGTGAGCGGGCTATGCTACCAAGCTCTGATTGCAGGGCAGTGTTGTTTACTTTTATTACCACACCGTCAATATCTACCTCAAGAGCTTGCCTGTTCCTTATAAGGTCTTCAAAGAAAGTCTTTATTTTTTGTATCGAGTCTGTGGTGATAACGTTCTTTGGCACCATGAAGCCCCATCTTTTTGCCTTTTCCAGAGCGTCGGTATGTGTCTTAAAAAGCTCCTCGCTGGTAAAACTATGGGCATAAAAATACAAAGGTCTTGTTGCTGTTATTTTTGAATCCAGTTGCCTTACGGAACCTGCCGCGGCATTCCTGGGGTTGGCAAAAGTTTTTTCGCCATTTTCCATTTTAACTTTGTTGAGTTTTTCGAACTCTTGTTTTGGTATGACCACCTCTCCTCGTATCTCGAATTCCTTTGGGTGATCGTGGCCAAGCATCTTTAATGGCACGTTCCTTATGGTCCTTACATTCTCAGTTATATCCTCTCCAACCTCGCCATCACCCCTTGTGGCTGCTTTTATGAATACACCGTCCTTGTAGCTTATTGATACAGCCAGGCCATCAAGCTTTGGTTCAGCAACATATTCTAAGTTTTTATTATCACCGAGCAGTTTTTTTACCCTTAGATCAAAATCCATCAATTCTTCGTAATCAAAGACGTTGGAAAGGGACAGCATTGGGATCTTGTGTTTCACCTTTTTGAAATCTGTAAGGACCTTGTAACCTACTTTTTGAGTGGGTGAATATTCAAGGACCATATCTGGATGAAGTGATTCAAGGTGTTTAAGTTCATTAAAGAGTTCATCGTATTCTGCATCGGATATTTCGGGATCATCAAGTACGTAGTACCTGTAAGAATGATGATTTAGTGTGTTTACCAGTTCTTTTATTCTTTCCCTTGCGTCCATATAGCCAATAATACTTTGTTTTTTATATAAACACTAGGGACTTGAATATGGTCTGGATTTTGCTCTATAATAGCCTTAAACTCTTAGACAAGGAGAACACTTATGGGGATAGGGTTTATAACTGATAATGAAATAGACAGGATACTAGGGAGGATGGAAAAGCGTTCCAGCAGTTCTGAAGAGCCTGGGATCGTATATCCAAGAAGGCCCATTGACCTTAGTACGAACAAGGACCTGGCGTCTGCAGGTTTTATAAAGATGAACACCTTTTCAAGGACTAACAATATTGCCGGGCCAATAAGAAGGACCTATGCATTTTTTGCCGACCTTTGCATCAGTGGTCTTGTGCTTGTTGGATTCGTTTATGCTTCTGTAGTGGCATTTGGTCAGGAAGATATAGCCTATACAGCAAGCAGTTTTGCTGAAAGGGCTAGGGAGTTTGGGGGCACGGATGTGGCCATGTGGATGGCGACACTTTATGGTTTGATACTCTTTTTCTATTTTATATTTTTTGAAGGTATAGCAGGTAAAACACCCGGAAAAATGTTCCTGAACACAAAGATCATTGACAGCAGGGGTGAAAAACCATCTTTCATAAAGATCGTCCTAAGGACACTTGTGTTCTTGATATTCCCGCTTGGACTTCTAAGGATACACGACCTGGTAACGGGATCCAAGGTTGTAAATAACGACTAAAATGACACAAAAATCAGTAAACAGAAAAGATGTAATAGCGCTTTGTGATAAATTAAGGTCAGCAGGGAAGAAAATAGTCTTCACCAACGGTTGCTTTGATATATTGCATGCTGGCCACGTCGATTATATGGAAAAGGCCAGGTCTCTTGGATCTGTTCTTTTTGTCGGAGTGAATAGTGATTCTTCCGTAAGAAGGCTAAAAGGCAGTAAAAGGCCTATCGTTGAGCAAAAATACAGAATAAGAGCTTTGTCCGGCTTAAGCAGC
The DNA here is from genome assembly GCA_022710165.1 of Bdellovibrionales bacterium. GTDB lineage: Bacteria > Bdellovibrionota > JAFGOL01 > JAFGOL01 > JAFGOL01 > JAKLHL01. Next base: position 4,002 of record JAKLHL010000013.1, read on the forward strand.
GTTGATCATGTGTGTGTGTTTGAAGAAGACACGCCAGAAGAACTTATCAGGGACGTTAAACCTGATGTCCTTGTTAAGGGTATGGACTGGAAGGGCAAGAAAATTGCCGGTCAGGATTTTGTAACAGAGAACGGAGGGAAGGTCGTCTTCATAGATTTTCTGGAAGGCATATCCACCTCAATAATAATAGAAAAGATACAAAAGAGCTTTGATCACTAATGAAACGTTTTTATGTCCCTAACATACCAGGCTCGGGAGAAATGGCGCCCGAAGACGACCTTAAGCACAGGGTAAATGACGTCCTGCGTTTTTCTGAAGGCGAAGAACTTGAGCTCATAGACGGTAAAGGGACCATTGCAAAAGCCATAGTAAAAGGCAAGAATAAGAACTTGAGGTTTTTGATAGAGGCTGTTGAGAGTGTCCCTGTTCCAAAGAACAGCGTTACAGCACTTGTATCCCTTATAAGGAGAGAACGTTTTGACGTTATGGTCGAAAAGGCGGTTGAGCTTGGGGCAAGCAAGATAGTCCCTTTCGTCTGTGAAAGATCAAGGCCTTATTCCGGCGATTCATATGAAAAATTAAGGGAACGTTGGCAAAGGATAGCCGACCAGGCTTTATCTCAGTGTAAAAGATATTTTAGATGTGAAGTGGAAGATGTTATAGAACTATCTGAGTTAAAGACGAACGATAAGAGCAAGACACAGTTCCTGTCTTTTCATCCTGGTCTTAAACCACTCCTCCCTTCTAATATTCAAAACAATGTGGATATAGTGTTTGCAATAGGTCCTGAGGGTGGTTTTACAGACGATGAGAATAAATCGCTGGAGGATAAGGGCTTTGAACTTTACTCCTTAACTGACAATATATTGAGAACAGAGACGGCAGTAATGTACGTCCTGTCAGTCCTTGATCTTGCTAAAAAGATCTAAAGCGTTCCTGGTCGTATATTTTGCGACTTCTTCAAGTGTTTGACCTTTTATCTCTGCAAGTTTAGAGGCAATAACAGGTATATATTCAGGATAATTCTTTTTACCCCTATGAGGCACTGGCGCCAGGAACGGACAGTCTGTTTCTATCATTATCCTGTCCTGAGGAGAATAAAGGGCAGATTCTTTTGCGACCTCAGCCTTGGGAAAAGTGATTATCCCGGTAAAAGAGACGTACATCCCAAGGTCCAGGTATTTCTTTAGCTGCTCCTTTGATCCGGAGTAACAATGCAACACTCCGTTACAGATGTCCTTGTATTCAGACTTCAGTATTTCGTAAGTATCCTTATCTGCCTCTCTTGAATGTATTATCAAAGGGAGTCCAAGCTCTCTTGCCAGTTCTATCATTTTAACAAAAACTTTCTTTTGTATGTCCATGGGGGATAATAGATAATGATAATCAAGCCCTACTTCTCCTACAGCGACGCATTTTTTTGAATTAAGAGAACGCATAGTATTTTCAAGCCCGCTTGAGAGGTCTTTTGCTTCATGAGGATGAAGTCCTATGGAATGATAAACACCCTCAAAGCTTTCAGCCAGTTTGTGTGCAGACATTATTGAATCAGGACTGCTTGAGATGGTAATTATTTTTTTTACGTTGTTCTTTGATGCCCTGTCTACGATATTTTTTACTGTTTCACCTTCGGCATATTCCATATCCAGGTGAGCGTGGGTGTCTATCAGTTCCATCAATTCTTGCCCGACCTTCCTTTGTTATGGCCGCCATGGTCTCTCCTGTCCCTGTTATCCCTGTTGCCGCGATGGTCCCTGTTGTCACGATGATGAGGGTTCGATCCGTGTTGTGGTCTTCTATCCCTGTTGTCAGGTTTTGAAGCTGGTTTCATAAAGGTGTCTTTTATATCGATGACCTCTTTTGGATCCTCAAGGGCTTTTAATTCTTCTTCTGAGACTTCTGGCGTTGCTTCTTTCATTATTGCGTTAAGGTCCTTCGCTGTTCCATGCTGAGAAGCTCCCCTTTCAAGTTCAGTTATCTTATCAAGGGGGAATTTTACCAAAGAACCTGAGTCCAAAAGTACATCTATGTTGCTGGAGAATATATCTACCCTGAAAACCTTTCCTGGTCCGTCTGGTGTTTTTACTTTACCGCCTATCTTTGGCAGGTCTTTCTTTATGTCGTTATATGTATCAATTTCATATGCAAGACAGCATAGCAGTCTTCCGCAAACTCCACTGACCTTGGTGGGGTTAAGTGCCAGGTTCTGTTCTTTTGCCATCTTTATTGAGACCGGTTTGAACTGTCTTAAGAACGTTGAGCAGCAGAGTGTCTTTCCACAACAACCTATACCGCCCATTAGTTTTGTCTCATCCCTAAGGTCTATCTGACGAAGTTCTATCCTCATCTTGAGATCTCTCAGTAGGTCTTTTACAAGGTCCCTGAAGTCTACCCTTCCGTTAGAGGTAAAATAGAACACTACTTTCTTGGCGTTATGAGAAAGTTCGGTCTTAACTAGTTTCATCGGCAGCTTTTTTGATCTTATTAGTCCGTCGCACTGCTGGTGAGCTGTGTCAGCTATTTTAATGTTCTCTTGCTCGGCCTTTATATCTTCTTCGGTAGCTATCTTAATTACCTTGTCGAGCTGTTCCGGTACCTTTGGTTCGCTGTCTATACTTCCGTCGAGTGTGGCGGGTGAAAGGTTGGCAAGAAAATATTCCTCGTCCATTTTTTGTTCAAGAACGTTATACATGCTGGTCTTTTCTTGAGGCACCAGTGTGGGTGGTACGATAACGGTACCAAGCTTTTGACCTGCTGGAGCATTGACTAAAACTACGTCGTTAACCTTAAGGTCAAGGTCTCCTGCGTTGTAATAGTATATCCTTCCAGCGTTCCTAAATTTTATTCCAACAACTTTAATGAACATTTTCTATATACTCCTTGCTGATAGTTCTAATAACATATTCTCGAGCACCATTGTAGAAGTGGTGTTCGAGTATAAAGCTTTTGAAAGCCTGGTTATCTCGCTTATAGCATTTATTATCTTGCTTTGATCAGTTTCATTTTCTTTTGCTTTGTTCAAAAGATGTTTTGTGATGAAAGAAAATATGTATTCCATGTTCTCTATCTCGTCTGCCTTTGTTATACCCTTTGCACTTTCAGTTAATGACGTAGCGGTATCACTTATTATATTAAAAGGTTTATATTTGCTGTCCAAGAGTTGTTTTAATCCAGTCAGCTGGTCCTCTATTGAAAGATAATATCTTAAGGCCGAGACACTCCCGTCGGCGTATCCCAGAAGGTGGTGGTCCTTTTCTATACTCAGTATCTCCGCTAACTTTTCTGATTTTAAGGGCGGAACGCTGATTACAAGACACCTTGATACTATGGTCTTTAACATGCTGTGCAGACTGGGAGTTAAAAGTATGAACACTGTATCTTTTGGCGGCTCTTCCACTGATTTTAATAGGGCGTTGCCAGACGACTGATTGAGCCTGTGTGCCTGGTCTATGATAACGAACCTTTTTTTACCGCTGGAGCTAGAGAAGATCATCTTGTCGAGGACATCTTCCCTAACCTGTTCAATGCTTATGTCTTTTCCTTTTTTATCTTTTTCCTCGTCTGCTTCGGGCCTGAGCACTATTACATCAGTATGGTTCCCGTTATCAACCTTTCTGCATTCTTCACAAGTCCCGCAATAAGGCCTTTTCCCGCATAGAACGGATTTTACTATCTCGAAGGCCATGTGTTTTTTACCCACACCCTTAGGACCGTGCAGTATCAACGACGGATTAGATATTTCAAGTTTACTTATTATCTTATCAAGTTCCATTATATCCTCAGTTACAGCATTAAAGACCGCATGTCCACGCTAGTATTTAATTACAGAGACTATGTCCTGGTGGACCTTTTCTATACTTTGCAGTGAGTTTATTATCTTAACTCTTTCAGGTTCCTTTACAGCAAGGTCCAAATAACCTTTTCTTACTTTTTTGTAAAATTCCTTATCGAGCCTCTCGAACTTATCTGGTTCTGTACCCCTTTTCCTTAATCTTTCTGAAGCCTGGTCCAGGTCCATATCCAAAACTATGGTCAGGTCTGGTTTTGTTTGTTTTGTTGCTATCTCGTTCAATGTCTCTATCAGTTTTATATCAACTCCTCTGCCATATCCTTGATATGCTATGGAGGCGTCAGCGAATCTGTCACAAATAACTGTTCTATTATCTTTTAAGGCGGGTTCGATAACTGTTGAAAAATGCTCTGCCCTTGCGGCTTCATATAGCATTAGCTCTGTTACAGGGTCCATTTCGTCGTGTAGTAGTATATTCCTTATTTTTTCACACACTTGGGTTCCGCCGGGTTCCCTTGTTGATATAAAAGATATCCCCTTGCCCTTTAAATAGGCTTCTAAGAGCTTGATCTGGGTCGTCTTTCCAACCCCTTCTATGCCTTCTATGGTGATGAACAGATTTTTATTCATTATCAGGCTTATATATATTATAAGGGTTGCTAAGTGAATGCCATTTATTGGCAGTAGAAGTGTTGGGCCGGTATCTTGGTGTCTAATGTTTGTACACATTTGTAGGCTTAAAATCCAGCAATTTCAACTACTTATAATTAGGCACGGATGTTGCATATAAAACCGTGAAGGTTTTGTATAATATGTATCTAGGAGGATATTTAAGATGAACAAGTTTTTGATGACGATCGCGATCCTTACAGCAGCGATAGGCCTTTTTAGCGGATGCAGCACTGAAACAAAATGGGCCGAGACAAGTGCTCTGGTCGATAGTTTTTGTGGAGGCAGCATATATGTTGAAGGCAGCAAAAAAACAGAGCCTCTGAAACTAGGCGTATATTTTGAGACTTCAGGCGATAATGTAGATCTTTATTTTGTTGATATCAATTCATATGAACCAGGAACAGAATTTGAACCAGCTCCAACTAAAAAATCTAAGAAGAATAAAAAAGATGAAGAAGAGACAGAAGGAGACGAGGAAGAAGTTCAGTCAGAACCAGTTGAATCTACAACTGTTAGTATAAGTAAGAGTGACTTAGAAGACGGGATGTTGTATGAATCGACCAACACCGCATCTCCTATGGCAGAAATGTTCGCAAAAGTTTATGATGCGATAACAGAGTCTAGTGGTTCTAAGTGTGAATTGAAAGCCAACGACTATACTATTTGTACTCGTCTTGGTGGAGCATATTCATGCACAGCTAACCTTGTTTGCGATAAAACTGGCATAAGCGTTAACTACATATTCAAGCCTTTTGATGAAGAGTGCCCAGATTCAGCACTTATAAAGAATGAACTTGGCGGAACTTATACTCCAGTAGTTGAAGAACCAAAGAAAGAAGAGCCAAAGAAAGACGACAAGAAGAAAAAGAAAGATAATAAACAGAACAATAATCCTGTAAATCCACCAGTAGAAAATCCTAACCAGAATTCTGGCGGATATAATAACGAAGTTGATTAATAGAACATAGAGAATAGAGGTTTAATTATAGTGAAAATGAATAAGGACTTTTTAAGAAAACGGGGGCTAAAAATGAAGAAGTTTTTAACAATAATCATGAGCACAGCGCTGTTGTTATCATCAGCACAGCTTTTTGCTGCTGACAAGTGTGATGAAGTGCTTTACGAGAACAACGGTAAATCCGTTAAAGCAGGCGACATCTCATATAATGGCTCGATGGCTTTTATTGGTGGTGTAGACGGCCTTGATGGGGTTGTAAATAATGATGTAGATATGTTTAACAAAGTACTAGCTAAACATCTCTCTAATTTGAAGGGAATTCGTTATGCTCAGATCACAGGAATGAACCCTCTGCCAAAAAGATCTGTTTTTGATAAATCTCAAAATAAGTATGTTTCTAATGAGCTAAAACAGATCCCGCTTCAAACATATAAGAGTGGAAAAGGAGTTATGTTAGGAGCTAATGCTTGGCAAAAGCCTATAGAACTTACGGGTGATGATCTTGTTACGCTATATTATGATGCTTTTGTTGCGAGTTATGCTGAGAAGCTTAATATTCTTTCTGTGGATCCAGCTACTTTTGCCGCACAGAAGAGTAGCGTTATTGAGGCTGTTAAGAAGTCGTCAGACAAGATAAAAGCTTGTGAAGACGAAAAGGTCCTTGCCAGAAAAGAACTTGCAAAACTTGTAGGTGTATCTGAAGTGGAAAAACCAAATTATTCAGATGCAGATCAAATTACTCTTCAGAGTGCGATAGATGCGGCAGATGATGTCCACGACAATCCTTTGGCTACTCTTACAGAACTAAAGGATGCAAAAATAAAGCTTGAAACAGAAAAAGGCAAGTTAACGCCAACAAAGAAATCTAATAATGATGATAGAGGTAAGGTTTTAGCGCTTAATAATTTAAAGGACCTTATTGATGAAATAGAAGGCAGGAAGGATATGTTCCCTGCTTATCTCTTTGAAGAGCTAAATCCAGAACTTAATGATGCAAAGGCCGTAAGGGATAATGCAAGTTCTACAACTCCAGAAATAGAGAAGGCACATGATGATCTCATGGACGCTTACACAAAAGCAGACGCTGATCTTTTAAAGGGTTTAATAGCTCTGGTAGAAGGCGGACTTGACGGTTATTCAGATGACGCCAAGGCAATACTTGAGCCTGTTATTAAAGATGCAAAGGTCGTTAGAGATAATCCAGATGCAGAAATAGAAGAAATAGATGTAGCCATAACTGACTTGTTGAATGGAAAAATTGCAGCAGACATGAAAGACGGAAAAGTAACAGATGGCGAGATCACAGATGAATTGCTGGAAGATGAACTTGCAAAGCTTATAAAAGAGCTGGAAAAGAAAAAACCGATACAGAATCCAACAATTGATAACGATACAAGACTTGCTCTTATAGATCTTATAGAAGGGCTTCTTGCTGATTATTCAGACGCCGCAAAAGGTGATCTTGAAAAGGCTATCAAAGATGCAAGAGCTATAATCAATAATCCAGATTCATCTAATGCTGATCTTGAAAAAGCATTGTTGGACCTGATAAAGGCAAAATTAGCAGCAGACATGAAGGATGGAAAGATAACAAAAACTGATATAACAGACCTTATGGTAAAAGAAGAGCTAGACAGACTTTTGAAACTTTTGGGCAAAGTACCTGGTAAACAGAAGTCTTATACTTTGGATGAAGTAAGGGATGCAACGGGTATTGATACAAAAAAGACGGTCAACAAAGAAAAATCTTACACCTTGGACCAAGTTAGGGATGCGGTAAATCAAGATAAGTAATTAAGGGCTTTAATTGATAAGTGCTTAAAAAGGCATCCCTCGTTATAGGGGATGCCTTTTTAATATGTGATTTAGGGTGTAAAGATAGTATAATCCGTCCTTAATGGAGGGGCTTTTATGCTTAATCTGTTCTTGGTATTTACCACGGTTTTTTCTATTAACCTGTTTGCACAGGATGAAGTGAGCCTACTCGCATATTCGGACGAAGAGATATTCGCAAAGCGTAACCTTATATTTGAAGATGTTAAGACACCAAAGGACATATCGCACATAAACAGGTGTGTGAACGCCGCTTCTTGCGACATTGACAAGACCAACGAGGCCCTTAATTATATCGCTGCTGTAGCCATGTCTACAGATTATACGAACAATATGGATGATAAGATAGCTGACCTTGAGAAGAATTATACCAGCATGGACGAATACAAGGATATAGAAAGCGAGGATGATAGAAGGAAGATCAGAGATGTAATGAAAAAATATATAGAGTATCTTAAGGCTATTAATATAAGTCAAAAACTTGAGGATGCCAGGAAAAGGCTTCCACTCCTATATGGGAAAGAGAAACAAACACAGCTAGAATATATCAAGAAATATGAAAGTGAACATCCTGTTAATCTTGATCAAAAAAGGCAGGCCCTTAACGATGCCTACGAGGAATGTTCTCCGATCTGTGAAGGCACCAAGGCTACAGACTTTTTTAGCCAGGTAAACAAAGAAGTGAACGCGGTCTCTTATACAAAAAAAACAGGCAACGATCTATACGATCAGATAAAAAGCCAGTCCTTAGAAGCGTGCAAGAAGGGATCCAAGAATGATCCTATGTGTAAGTTCGTTTCTTCAAGACAAAGTCTTGCATTCATAAGCGGGAACGATCCTTCTACTCAGACAATAACAAAATACACCGACAAGAACTGCCCTTTGGCAACGAGGATATTACAGGAACAGAATGTTAAGCCTGTCCTTAATACTCTATGTCTTGGCCAGATGCAAAGAGCTCTTAATAATCAGATGGAGAAAGGTACCACTGGGATCATGGAAACACTTGGTCATGTTAATTTCGTGAACAATATCTGCCCAGAAATGGCTGCCCAAACCCCGTTTATACAAAAGTATAACCTTTCTGGTTCTGGCGCAGGCTTAGCGGGACTTCCAGCAAGTTTTGATCTAGCCGGCGGTACTGGTGCAGTGGTCCCTAATCAGAACTTATTAACGACGGGGGCTGGTAATTGGTACAACCCAATGTGGAATGCCTCAACAAATAATATCAACACCAACAATATGATACCAGGCGGAGGCGGTGCTCCTACTGTTAAACTTACACCAGCTTCTTCTACTGATTTTTACAATTCTCTTAGTAATGGATATAACAAAGCACCTTCTCAGATCAATGCGATGATGCCGCAAGTTTCTTCTCAATATAATGATGTTCAAAGTTACAACTCATCTCTTAGTCAGAATGCACTCGCATATATGGAAAACAAAACTGCATATCAAGGCTATTTAAAGGCAGCTTCAGAACTTGATACTGTCGCCGGCGGGAGCACAGTTAACGTTGATGATTACAGGTTAGAGATAACAAGATTACAGGCACAAGGATCTGTTATATGGGACAATTATATGTCTGTATTAAGGGACGCCTATGCGATAGAGCTAAAGAAAAGATTTGGTAACATACAAGAGACCGCAGAAGCCTATTCTGCTGGAGCAAGAGCTGGTCAAGCCCTCACGATGTATTCTATTACGCAACAGCAAATATATGCACTTCAATCACAACTTGTTAATTATCAGGGATACTCTGAGGTCTTTGATATAAGCAATATGTACGCTCAGGCTGGTAAAAATATTAACATAAGGAAAAACAAAATAAAGACACCAATAAACACCGGCTCTAGTGCCCAGTACAGCCTCAAACCGAACTGGAGGTCCAACTTAAAGAACTTATCCAAGCAAATGTTATCTAAAGCCGAGACTGCTAAACGTAATGCTAATATCTACAGGTCAAACATGCAAAAGTTATTAAAAAAGAACGCCCCAATATTGTCACTGGAAAAGCTTCCTTCTCTTGACATGCTTGCCTATGAGATAAAGAACATGGAGGCTTGGAGGAAGGCTGGAATTAACAACATGAAGATGATAGACAAGGCTGTTTCAGATAATAAACTGAAAAGACTGGCCTATGATGAGAAGCAGATGAATTCATTGAGATCGTCCATGGAAAATATGCTTGTTTCTATAGATAAGACCAGGCCTTCAGCCAAAAAAGCTTTTGACGTATTGAACGATCTTTATGCAGAAGCGCCAAAGACAGAAGAACTTAGGACTATTGCGAAACAGATGGTAGAACAGGGTCTTTAGTCAGACCTTTTTACGTAAACATATATCCTTATGATGCCGCCCACCAAAGCAAGTATAGGCATTATTATTACCAGAAAATTGGTGTTTAAATAAGAATCAAGCTTAAGTCCGACGTATGTGAATAACGCAACACCTATGGCCAGCTCAAGGCCCAGCGCTAGTGCTTTTAGACCATCTTGTCCGATAAGCGTTGTCCTCCTAGTACATGAAAGTGTACATGGAAAACGGTTTGTCCTGCATCAGGTCCGTTATTTGCACAGACCCTGTAGCCGGTACCGTCTATTCCTAGCTCTTTTGTGACCTTCTTTATTGCAAAGAAGATATTGTTGAGTGTTTCTTTGTCGTTAAGCTCCGTTAGTCCAGAGATGTGCTGTTTTGGTACGAAGAGTATGTGGTGTTTTGCTTGTGGGTGTATATCGCTAAAAGCATAGACGTTGCTATCCTCGTAGACCTTTTTCGACGGTATTTCTCCTTTTATGATCTTGCAAAAGATACATCCGTCCATTTCTTACTCCCTGTTCCTGACTATCTTGGCACCGAGAGCTGTTAATTTTTGATCTATCCTCTCGTAGCCTCTGTCTATATGATAGACCCTGTGTATCTCTGTAGTACCTTCAGCGATGAGTCCGCCTATTACCAGACTTGCAGAGGCCCGGAGGTCTGTAGCCATAACGGGTGCTCCTTTAAGTCTTTCAACTCCCTGTACGGTAGCCTTGTTCCCGCTGTATTTTATTCTGGCGCCAAGACGGAATAATTCACCTATGTGGATGAACCTGTTCTCGAATATTTTTTCACTTATTGTAGACGTCCCGTCTGCTATACTCATGTATGCCATCCATTGAGCTTGAAGGTCTGTTGGGAACCCTGGATATGGAGAGGTTATTATGTCCACTGGCTTTATTTTCTTTAAATGCCTGGCATCGACTATAAATCCATCCTTTGTGTTCTCAACTATTACACCCGACTCCCTTAGATTATAAAGAAGTATCTCTATATGTTCAGCCACAGCGTTCTTTACCTCAACCCTTCCCCTTGTTGCGGCGGCTGCAACCGCGAAAGTTCCAGCCTCTATTCTGTCAGGGATAACGCTTATTGGGGATTTTGGTCCTGGTAAGGTCCTTTTATTAACACCATGTATAGTGAGCGTTTCTGTCCCAAGGCCATCGATTTTTGCGCCCATGTCGTTAAGCATTTTGCCTAGCTCTACTGTCTCTGGCTCCATTGAGACGTTCCTTATTACGGATACGCCCTCAGCCATAGCTGCTGTCATGATCGCGGCCTGTGTGGCGCCCACGCTTACAAACGGGAAGACTATCTCTGTTCCTTTAAGTTTTTCAGCCTCGGCGAATATATATCCTTCTTCTACTGTTACTTTTGCTCCAAGCTTTTCCATTACCATTATATGAAGATCTACTGGTCTAGAACCTATTGCGCAGCCTCCAGGTAGTGATACTTTTGCTTTACCGAACCTTGCAAGTAATGGTCCAAGCACAGATATTGAGGCCCTCATTTTTCTTACCAATTCATATGGTGCAACAAAGCTTGCCGAGTCAGGGAATTTTATCTTTGCCGTTAGGTGGTCGCCTTCCCTGTTCATGCTTACTTTGCCGCCCAGCTCCACAAGTATCCTTATGGCAAAATCCACATCTGTAAGACGTGGAAGATTAGAGAATATGACCTCGTTCTCTGACAATATGGCGGCCATTATCATAGGCAGGGCCGCATTCTTTGATGCGCTTATTTCTACGGTACCGTTCAGTGGTCTTGAACCTTCTATTACCAAATAATCCATATTATGATTTAAAAGCCTCCATTAATTTTTGATATATTCCGCCAAACCCGCCGTTAGACATTAAAAGTATAACATCACCAGGTGCGGTGTTATCAGCAAGATGCTTTACCATATCGTCTATACCGCTGTACGGATTTGCGTCAACACCTCTTTTCCTTAGCTCTTTTGAAACATAATCTGGATCGAACCTTTTTTCTGGCGCAACTCTTTCCGGCTGGTTCACCGGAGCTAAAAGAACGTGCTTCGCCCGGCTTAATGCTTCTATTACCTCTGGCTGAAGAATATTGGTTCTGCTTGTAGCGCTTCTTGGCTCGTATAGGCACCAAACAGTACGAGGTTTATACCATTCTGTTATGGCGTCTATAGAATAGGCCATTGCTGTGGGGTGATGGGCGAAATCATCTATTATTATCCTGTTACCAGATAATCCATAAACATCCTGTCTTCTCTTCACTC
>JAKLHL010000130.1 GCA_022710165.1 Bdellovibrionales bacterium
CTTTTCAAGGACCCGAGGTTCATAGAGTGCCAGCGCCTTGCACCATTTTCAGCGAGGAGCACAGACATAAATGTCATCCTTGACCTTATGATACACGACATAGACCTTGTTCTGGGAATAGTTAAGAGCCCCGTATGCGAAATAGACGCCATAGGTGTTCCCGTGCTTACTGACAAGGTAGACATAGCCCATGCCAAGATAGAGTTCATGAACGGCGTAATGGCCAACCTTACGGCGAGCAGGATATCACAGAAGGTGTTCAGGAAGATGAGGCTCTTTCAGCGTTACAGCTATGTTGGACTTGATTTCCAGAAGGGCGATGTTGAAGTTTTCGAGAGAGTGAACAAGGATGGTGCTTTCTCCATAGAGGGAAAGACCATGCCTTTTGGCAGCACTGATGCGCTAAGGAAAGAGATAGAGTCTTTCATAGTTTCTGTAAGGGACAATACCCCGGTCGCGGTCAGCGCCCAGGATGCATTTCTTGCACTAGAGATAGCTCATAAAATAATAGACAAGATAAACTCCAGAATGGGACGTTTATGAAAAGGATACTGATATCGGCGGGTGAGGCATCAAGCGATGTTCATGCCGCCAACCTTGTAAGGGCTTTTTCCAGATCCTTCAAAGGTGATTTTGAGTTCTCGGGCCTGGGCGGAGAACAGCTCATATCCACAAAAAAATTCGTACCGGAGTTCTACAACAGGGAATTTGCGGTTTCTGGGCTTATAGAGCTTGGCTGGAGGATACCGTTCATATATTCAGCCTTAAGGCATTTTAAAAGGATGGCAGACCTTGGAGCGTATAACGCCGCTGTGCTTCTTGACTATCCTGATTTTAACATACCGCTTGCAAGGCACCTGGCTAAAAAAGGTATACCTGTTATCTACTACATAAGCCCTCAGGTATGGGTGTGGAGAAGTTCACGCGCAGAAAAATTGAGGGACTACAGCAGCGAGATACTCACCATCTTCCCGTTCGAGAAGGATTTTTATTCTTCACGCGGGATAGAGGTAAAGTATGTAGGGCATCCGCTCTTGGATGAAGTGGACTCTTATCTGCAAAGGACGGACCTTAAGGCCGTTAAAAAAAGGCTCAATATCAGCGACGATGAAAAAGTGATAGCCGTGCTCCCGGGCAGCAGGCATGGAGAGATAAAGTATATACTGCCTGTGCTTGAGAGGACCTGTGCCATCATAAGGGAAAAGTACAAAGGGAAATTAAGGTTCCTGCTCCCTGTCGCCCCGACCCTGAAAAAAGAGGATATCGTGTTCACACTTCCGCAGAGCAGTGAACTTATAGAGCTTGTGGAAGGGAACAGGTCCTACGATGTATATTCGGTCAGCACTTATGCAGTGCTTGCTTCAGGTACAGCGACTGTAGAAGCGGCGCTATTTAAACTCCCCATGAGCATAGTCTACAAGGTCTCACCCATATCGGCTTTTCTTTTCAAGAATTTCATCAGGTATAAGGACCCTATAGGCATGGTCAATCTTCTTTTGGGAAATGGCACTGTAAAGGAGTTCTTCCAGTCTGGTGCTAAACCAGAGGATGTGGCTCAAGATGTGCTTAAGTACCTTAACGACCCAGAGCTCTGTTCTACAAAAAGCAAAGAGCTTGGCAGGGTAAGAGAGGTCCTGTTCACAGGTCAGAGCGCTTCTAAGAATGTCGCTGAGATACTTGCAAAGTATCTCTAGGGAGTGTCCGGTGATAAGAAGGTTATTAAGCCTAATATTCAAATGTATATCGGTCCTAAGGGAACGTCTGTACCGTAAGGGTGTGCTTAACAAAGTAAGGACCCATATGCGCGTTATATCTGTAGGTAACATCAGCCTCGGCGGTTCAGGAAAAACACCAATGTCCATCTGGATCACCCAAAAGATGAACGAACTTGGAGTTAAGACAGCTCTGCTTGAGAAAGGGTATAAAAGCCCTCTTGGCAGGAACGAGGTCCTTGTTTTTGACAGCAACGTAAATGCAGGGGCAGAGCGTATAGGTGATGAACCCGCCATGGCGGTCAATATCTTGAAGGGCAAAGCCGTGATCTGTGTCTCAAAGAACAAGTCAGCAGGGGTAATGGAACTCCAAAGCCGATACCCTCAGGTAAAGGCTGTGGTGGTCGATGACGGCTTTCAGCATCTAAGACTTCACAGGGACCTGGACATAGTACTCATAGATTCTGAAGAGGGTTTTTCAGGCAAGGTACTCCCAATGGGTAAGCTAAGGGAACCTTACAGCGCCTTAAAGAGGGCAGATGTGCTTGTGTTCACAAAGTCCGATTCAGTTGAAGCTTCAGCAATGGAAGAACTTAAAGGCAGGGCCTTAAAGATAAACGAAAGGCTTAAAGTGTTCTTTGCCACTGCAAAGATCTTTAGCACAGCCCCGTTAAAAGGGCTGAACATAATGCCGGTATCTTCTGTATCAAATTATGCTTTCCTGCATAAAAAGTTAAGGGACGAGGGTGCTATTTTTGACAAGTACCTTGCATATCCAGACCATTACATATTCAGTGAGGATGACATCTCTTACATGATCAAGGTATTCAAGGGCAGTTCGGCAGATATTCTTGTTTATACAAGCAAAGATGCTGTTAAAATAAAGGCAATGCTGGAAAAACATAAGCTAAGGACCTGCGAGGTCTGGTACGAGCATGAAATAAAGAACAGCGGGGAGCTTTTAAAACTTTGTATTGGGTGATAAAAATAGTCCTCTATCCAATAAGGTTCATGCCAAGAAAGCTTGAGCTTTTTTGCGGCAGGGCCCTTGGCCTTGTACTGAGGAACTTTAATTTTAGGACCGACATAGTAAGGGCTAACCTTGAGCTCGCTTACAGCGACGATATTAAGAAAGGGAAAATGTCAAAGCACGACCTCTGCTACATAGAGAGGGAAAATTACATACATTACGGACGTCTGATACTAGAGCTTTTGCACATTCCTTTTGACGGCCTCAGGTTCGCAAAAAAGAACGTGGAAGTAGTTGGTTACGAGAACCTTGAGCAGGCCTTAAATAAGGGAAAGGGAGTATTCCTCCTCTCCGCTCATACGGGATATTGGGAAATAATGAGCGTCATGGCGTCTATATACAAGGTACCTATTTACATAGTGACAAAATATCTGAGGCTAAGCCTTTTTGACAAGATATGGGTAAAGAGCAGGGAATCTTACGGCGTTAAACTTATAAACGAGACCAACAGCGCAAGAGAGATAATTAGGGCCTTAAAGAATAACGGCGCTGTAGGTTTTGTAATGGACCAGTTCATGGGACCTCCGGTAGGCATAAGGTCCAGTTTTTTTGGACGTCCTGCGTGGACTATGGCAAGCCTTGCCTGGTTCGTCTCAAAAACGGGTGCCGCTGTAGTGCCGGTATTCAATCTTCGTAACAGCGACGGTACTTTTACGATAAGCGTGGGGCATGAGCTTGAATTCAAAAAGACCGGCTCAGATGACGGCGATATAATATACAACACACAGGTCTATAATGACGTCGTAGAAATGGCCGTGAGGGAATGTCCGCAACAGTGGCTTTGGCTGCACAGGAGGTGGAAACGTGTTAAAGAAGACCAGGCTTAGCATAGTTCTGGCTTGTCTTGTGTTCACTGCTTACAGCTGTGCCAGCCTTAGAAGGGAGAACATAGAGGTCCCAGAGGATGTAAGATCAAAGTCCGTGGTGAAAGAGGCCCCGGTAGAAAAGCAGGCCCAGGCAGAACAGATAACCGTGGTCAGCTCAGAGAAGGTGGTGCCTGAGGCTGTAGAACCAAAGCCTGAGACCGTGAAAAAAGTGCCAGTACCTGTGCAAAAAAAAGCCGGACAGCAGCCCGTACTAAAGGTCGTTAAGAACCCTTTCAAGGTTGGTGAGACCATGAGGTGGGACCTTTACTACATAGGGATAAGGGCCGCCTCACTCACAGTTACCATAAAACCTTTTGTGGATATAAACGGAAGAAAGGCCTTTCACTTTAACGGTATCGCACAGACCACTTCGCTTATGAAGTACATATACAGGGTCTACGACGTGATAGATTCGTATGTGGACTTTGAATATTTTATCCCGCTTAAGATGACGCTTACCATGGACGAGAGCAAACAGAACGTCTCTATGGTGCTTAACTACGACCATAAGAAAGGGAAATCATACTTCTGGAAGAAAAGGATAGACGACAAACGCAAGGCCACAGAGACAAGAAGAGAGGATGACCTTACCCCTATGGCACAAGATATCTTTTCTGCCCTGTATTACATGAGGACGCATGAACTTAAGGTGGGGGACAAGGTCAAGTTCGTCGTCCATGATAACGGGAAGAACTGGACCATGACACTTTCTGCGGTAAAGACAGAAAAGGTATGGACCAGAAAGGGCGACGTTGACTGCATATTGCTCTATCCTACGGTTGAACGTAACGGGGAAAAGTTCACAAAGGGAAAGATGAACCTTTGGGTTACAAATGACGAAAGGAAGATCCCGATAAAGTTCGAGGCTGAAGTGAAGATAGGATCAATGAAGGGCTACATAAAGGAATACATGGTCCCCAAGAATTAAAGGAGAGCACATGGACGAGTTCATGAAAGCGGCCATAGAGGAAGCCAAAAAAGGTTTAAGCGAGGGCGGTATCCCCATTGGTTCGGTCCTGGTCAAGGATGGCAAGATCGTCGCTAGAGGACACAACAAAAGGGTCCAGGAAAATAACCCGATGATCCATGCAGAGATAGACTGCTTGATGAACGCGGGGCGTA
>JAKLHL010000131.1 GCA_022710165.1 Bdellovibrionales bacterium
TGTCTTTGAGGCTATTACATCGGTGGCCTTGTCCATCTTAAAGGACTCTATTATCCTGCCGGAATCATCTTTTTTATCCATGTTATAGAATTCCCTGGTGTCGTAGTTAAGCCCCAGGCTGAACATGAGATTGCTGTTCCTTCCGTTTGGCGAGGTAACTATAGGTGTTTCCTTAACAGGGACGTTCGTCTGGCTTCTAAAATAATCATCAAAGTAAAGATTGTCAGCATCTATTATCTCTTGTGGCGTTGGGCCTACTTGGATATTTTTTCCATCGATCATCTGCCAGTCACTAACATATTGGCCTTCGTTGTTCTCTGTTTGCTGTTTTGGGTCGCCCTGTTGTCCTATCGCCCAATCACTAACGTAATTGTTATTGGCTTCCTGATTTACTATTGTTTGTTTGTTCTCAGCTTTTTGTTCCCCGTGCTGTCCTATCTGCCAGTCTGGAGTGTATCCTTCATTTCCATTATTTTGTGCATTAAGGCCTAAAGATACAGATAGTACAAAAAAGATTAACAAGATCCTTGAGATTAGATTCATTTGAAACGCTCCTTTTGATGGGCACCAATATATTTTTAAGACAAGATTACACACACGAACACAATGCCCCAAAAGGTTATAGCAATTTTCATACCACAGGGGAACTCAATTAAATTAGCTTAGATTACAACACCTTAGCAGTAGCGACAGGTCTGACTAAGTGTGTAATGCCTATACGATTGGCAATAATTTAGTCAGGACCTGTCAAAAATATCAGCTTTACTTACTTTTCTTCACAGGAGCATATCTATCCTTGAAAACGTTCATATCAGTCGGGATCTGTAAATATTCAAGAGTAGTGAATATGTTCCCTGCTGCCATAACGTCCTTATCATATTCATCAGAAATGCGATCTTCTGGGATGTTATTAATAAATAGACCTACCAGTTCATATATGGCAAGCATTCCATTGTAATAGTCTTCTTCTGTACATGATGCTTTTATTTTTGTGTGTATGGATTCTGCAAGATACATTAGCATCTCACTTCTCCATCTCATTTCGTTAGCAGAGTTGCCTTTGTCGTCTTTAAACCTTGGCTCAAACATGGCTGGTCCTAACACAACGAAAGTATATCCAAGTTTTACAAAAAGCTTGGAGCACTCTTCGCTGTTAACACCCTTGCACATAGTGTTGCTGTTCATGGTCAGTTGGTTAGATATAGCATTAGAGTCGACATCTAACATAACTACCTGTCCTTCTAAGCTGTAATAAGGGGTGTAGCTAGGGTCTTTCATAGTCTTGAAGCTGTTGAACATGTTGTCGATATGCTCAATAAAACCTGGTGCTGTTTTATAGTTAAGCTGTTTGATGGTGGCCATGGCCTTATCCACATCACCGCTCTCAAGATGCAGTCTTAGTTCGTTCTCCAGGTTCTCTTGTACGTACATATTGGTCATTGCGTCGGCCCAAACTTCTGGGGTAACTTCTTCTGCAAGGGCCTTTGCTCCCTCACCTTTGACCGAGCTTTTTATCTGTTCAGACATTGCAATGCCTTCTTCCAACATCTGTTGTTTGAATTCATCGCTCTGGTAGTAGTCGTTCATCTTTTCTGATAGTTCTTTTTGCTTGTTAATATCACCGTCAAGATTGGCGAATATGTAATCAATGTTCAGTTCTCCATCCAGGGTCTTGACCTTTTGATGCTGGAATATATATGCTATCAACTGGTTCAATATCTCTTTTACCATTACATTGCCGTTCTCTTTATTGATATACGACAGCGCCTTTTTTACCGTGACTGGGCTGTTACGGAGCACATCAACCACATCGCTGATGCCGGTATAATTATCATACTTTTCATATATAGCCTCGAGCTCTTGATCCGTAGGGTCGGTAGCTATGGATATTAGCTGTGCTATTAGATGTTCTCCTTCTACTATCGCGAGCTTTAGCCCAAACTCCATTGATTTTTTCATGTCGTACATGCCGGGGAACATCCTATAGAAAGTAAGGTTCTCTATGATGTCTGCAAGGTTAAAGACCAGGGTCATCCTTAGTATGTCTTTTCCAAAAGACTGTTTTGGAGGGTTGAGCTGGCTCCTGCGCCAGTTCTTTATGTTTGAATAAAGGTCTCTGCAGTTTTTCTTCTTAAAGCTGTTTAGAACCCCTTCTTTGATAAGGTGGGAGAGCTCAATAGTCCTATCACTGAGGATGAACTCTGCTGCCATGAAGGAAGTCATTATTGCTCCTATCCTTCCAAAAGCCTGTGGTGAAAGATTGTTCTCAAAGAACATGTCCCATGCTGCACCGCTTATCTCGTCATCGTCAGAGAAAAGGTCGTTATAGAACATGGCGAATTGCGGTACTATCTGTGCCGCATACATTCCTATTGCCATAGTCACTGCAGGCATAGCAACACCCTTGAAGGTGGTGTTCTTTATTGCTGTTTTGTTATACCATGGATATAGGGCTTGATATGGACGTCTCATCATGTTCTTCATTATGGCGGTCTTAGAGAAAAGGTAATTGGTTCCCATGGCCGTTAAAGAGAAAACTCCAAAACTTAAATGGAAGTATGGGTCAGCAAGATCTTGGAATAGTTTTTCTCCTACTGTTAAAAGGTTCCCGTCTGTTACGTCATTTCTAAGTTTTTTAGCTTCAATCCTTTCAGATGTATTGGTAGCCAAAGATCCACCAGTGAAAAGCTCCATTATCCTTGTAGAGAACATGGCTATATAGAAAGTGGTAAATGATCTGCCATAATTGGTCACAAGAAATTTAGTTTTCATCCAGCCGGATAATTTGATCTTTGAGGAAGCTAGACCAGGGGTAGTGGCTTCTGTATATCCGACAAAGTCCTCAACGTGCATTTTAAGTCTATCTGTTTCTGGCCTGTTCAGTTTACCTTTCTTGAAGAAGCTTTCTGTAAGATCGGTTATATCGCTGTTCTTCTTTTTGTTCTTAATATCGACTTTAGGGTCTTGAATATTTTCTGGCTTGGCCGCATTTATTTTTGTAAGTATCTCTGCTCTTCTTTCTGGAGTGGTCTCTTTGGTGAAGAGTTCCACTATTATTTTTGCTGCTTTTAATTTTGCTTCGAATTGTGCCTCTGTCGTTTTTTTATCGCCTAGTGTGATCTTTAGTGCAGATAGTCTTGCTATCTGATCCAAAAGGAAAAGTTTCTTTATGCTTATCTTGCCACCTAATTCAGGGACCTTTTCCCCTTCAAACCTCATTTTGCCGTCTTCATCTACTATAACTTTTCCTGAGGAGACAGCTGTCTTTGCCTCTTTTTTAAAGCTTTCAATCACTTTTTCAAGTGATGCTATTTCCTCTTTTAACTCTTTTAGGTATTTTTCCCAGGAAGCAATGGTATTGTTCAAGGACTCCTTTATCTCATCCACTGTCTCCATTTTTTCAAAATTTTCTGTTTTCCCGAAATTTTCTGTCTTATTATTGAGGTCAATAAGTGACGTTTTGTACTTTTGCCAGTGCTTCTGTTCAAAGACCTCTCTATAGGCCAATAAACTCTCTCTGTACTCAGTCTCTATACGCATGAACTCTTCATTAAGTTCCTGTATGGTCTTTAAACCTTTCTTTTTAAGTTCTGCTTCTACTGCATCCCTTATGTCATCATGAAGAACATCAGGTATTAACTCATAGGATTTTGCACGATCAGTCTCGTACGCCCTTAGTTTCACAAGGTAGGCGTCTACTTTTGCATCGAATGCAGGGAATTCTCCTCTTCTTATTATGTGTTCATGGCCGTAAGGGTCTGTGTAGGTCCTTATGCTCACTTCAGCCATCCTCATTTCTAGTTCTGTAGGATCAACTGATTTTTGTGTTCCTTCTTCTGTATAGAATTCACCAAAGATCTCTTTTACGTCCTCTTCCCAAGTTCTGCATTTTTGAGCTTTAGCGTGGTCTTTTTCCTTATATTCTCCAGTGGCATCATATATTTTTCGCTTTTCAGGATTTGATAAGACCGAATAGGCATTTGCCAGCTCTTTAAATTTTTCTTCGAACTGCCTTTTCTCTTCAAGACTTAGATCTTGTCTTTGTCCTACCAGGTCTGGGTGATATAACTTTGATTTTTCTTTATATGCTTTTTTGATCTCTAGTTCAGATGCTGTTCTTGGTACTCCAAGTACCTCGTAGTAATCCTTATGCTGAGCGAAACAATTGTTTGATATTCCGAAAAGTATTATTGAAGAAAGGACTAAAACTCTTAAAAAATTATACATATTGGAGTTCTCCCTAATGTCATTAGAGATGCAAGTCCGGTGCCATTGTATAAATCTAATTATTTCAATTATTTATGCTTAAAAATGAGTTTTAGGGAATATGGGTTTCACCTACAGGTGAACAAAAATTTTACACAGGCATTTGGATAGTACTGGTATAATGTCACGACAATGCCAATCCATTCATCCACAGTACTGCTCAATTCCGGATGGGAGGGCGGTACCGTTTGTTTAAATAAACTTACCGGGAAAAGATCAAACCAAGATACAAAGACCGTCACAATAAGCAAGGCCGGAGGGATGGCTGTAGTTGCATCCGAACTTCCGGGTGCACTCGTGAAATATGCAAAGAAGATCGGATATTCATTCAAGGTCCACAGCGTCAGCCCTTATATTAGCGGGGCTATAAGGGATACAAGCTTGTCTTCGCTGATAAAAGAATCCTATGTAAAAAAATGTATGGATATGCATCCTGTTTACGACGGCCACAAATATGAAGTTG
>JAKLHL010000132.1 GCA_022710165.1 Bdellovibrionales bacterium
GGAGGTCTTATGGATCAGGAAAGGACCCTAGTCCTTATTAAACCTGATGCGGTAGAGCGTAACCTTGTAGGCCCCATAATAAAACATTTCGAAAAGAACGGGATCACTGTTCGAGCTATTAAAATGCCAAAACTCGGTATTGAAAAAGCTAAGGCCTTGTACGCTGAGCATGAGGGTAAGCCTTTTTACAGCGACTTAATTGGATACATGACGTCTGGCCCAATTGTAGCCGTCATAGTCGAGGGTGTTAATAGCGTCAAAAGGGTTAGGTCCCTCATAGGTAACACAAACCCCTCCGAAGCAGAGGACGGGACACTTAGAAGGCAGTACGCCATATCCAAACAAAAGAACTCAGTTCACGCCAGTGATTCTCCATTTTCAGCCGCTAGAGAGCTGGACTGCATTTTTCATACAAGACTTGCAGTTTAGTTTTTTCTAGGAGGCACCATTTAAATTGATAGACGATCTAAGGGCTAGTGTAGCCTTGTGTATCCTTAACATGCCCCTTTGGGCCAAGGGCGAGCTGATAAAAAAGTCTGGCTTCAGGCCTTCAAGGCTTTTTAGTCCCTGGAGCGCTGAGTTCAATGAGTTCCTTAAGTGGCGAGCTCTTTTTAACTGGCAGGGCCTGGAGCAAGAATTAGAGAACGTCATAAGGGCATCCGAAAGACTTAAGATAAAGATAGTCACAGCCTCGATGAATGAATATCCTGAGCTGCTTAGGGGTATCGTAGATCTTCCTCCGGCACTTTTTTGCATGGGGGATATTTCTCTTCTTAAACAGAAAAGTATCTCGGTGGTCGGTACAAGGACCATGACCCCATATGGAAAGATCGTGGTCTCAAAGTTCATTCCTCCTCTATGTATTAGCGGACTTTGCATAGTGAGCGGGATGGCAAAAGGAGTGGATGCAGAGAGCCACATCGCAGCTCTTAACAGCAGAGGAAAGACCATAGCCATACTCGGGAGCGGAGTGGACAATCCTTACCCTTTGTGCAACTCATCTCTGTATGAGCGTATCGTAAGGGAAGAAGGGCTTGTGGTGTCTGAGTTCATCCCGGGAACGCCTGGTTTTAAGCAGAATTTCCCGATGAGGAACAGGATAATCGCTGGGCTTAGCGATGCGACCCTTGTGGTAGAAGCGGGGAAGGAAAGCGGTAGCCTCATTACAGCGTCGATAGCAATGAGCTATCACAGGGATATATTCTCTGTTCCTGGGCCTGTTAATTCAAGGATGTCAGAAGGCACCAACTCACTCATAAAGAAAGGAGCATTAATTGCATGTTCCAGCGACGATATATTGGATCACTACGGGCTTCTTTTCGATAGTTCAAGCTCCAATAACAGCAGAGAACAAATTTCTGACAGTGCCAGGGCTTTGCTTGGAATGCTTGATGCGCAAGGCTCTAGCGCCAGTGATCTTTTAAGTTTGAGCGGCTTTAGCTCTGGCGAACTATTTAAAAACCTTGAAGAACTGGAACATAGTAGTTATATTTTTAGGGATGGGTTCGGGATTTATCACTTGAACTAACTTTCAAGAGCTGTTATACCCTGCCCAGCTTTTATCGTGGTTTTGGAGGATCTAGTGGCGGCAAAAAAGGCATTGGTAGTAGTAGAGTCACCTGCAAAGGCAAAGACGATTAAGAAATATCTTGGTTCTAACTATACTGTTAAGGCCTCAATAGGCCACGTCATGGACCTTCCGCCAAGCAAGCTTGGTGTTGATGTAGAAAAGAACTTTGAACCAACATATGTCATCATGAAAGGCAAAAAGACCGTCATGGACGAGATAGCAAAAGAGGCCGCAAAGGTTGATGAGATCTTCCTTGCGCCTGACCCTGACAGAGAGGGAGAAGCAATTGCAAAGCACTTGTCCGACTATATAAACAGTAAACTTAAGAAAGATAAAAAGCCTATTCACAGGATCTTGGTCCACGAGATAACTTCAAAGGGTGTTAAGGAAGCTATAGCGAATCCTCATGACATAGACCTGAACATGTTCAACTCACAGCAGGCCAGGAGGATACTGGACAGGCTCGTTGGTTATCAGATAAGCCCGATACTTTGGAAGAAAGTAAGACGAGGTCTTTCTGCAGGAAGGGTCCAGTCTGTAGCGGTAAGGATAGTCGTTGAAAGAGAGGACAAGATACTTGGCTTTAAACCGGAAGAGTACTGGTTGATAGAGGCTGAGTTCAAGGTAGAAAAGAACAAGGTAGTAGCAAAGCTCTCAAAGATAGACGGTAAAAAAGCAGAGGTCACAAAAGAGGACCAGGCAAAAGGTATAGTTGGTGCTCTTAAAGGTTCAAAACCTTTTATCTCTTCAATAGAGAAGAAAGAGAAAAAGAAAAACCCTCTGCCACCTTTTATAACCAGTAAATTACAGCAGGCCGCATCCGGAAAATTAAAATTCACTCCAAAAAGGACCATGGCGATAGCCCAGTCACTTTACGAGGGTGTAGAGATAGGTGGAGAGGGTGCTGTTGGTCTTATCACTTATATGAGGACTGACTCTATCAGGATCAGCCCTGATTTTCAAAAGTCCGCGCTTGAATATATAAAAGAAGCCTATGGAACTGAATACGTACCTGCAAAGCCTAACTTCTATAAGAACAAGAGCGCCGCTCAGGATGCACACGAGGCTATAAGGCCTACAAGTATGGATCATGCGCCAGAGAAGATAAAAAAGGACCTAACCCCAGAACAGTACAAGTTATATTCGCTGATATGGAACCGTTTCATAGCGAGCCAGATGGTGCCGGCAGTTTATGACCTTACAGGCATAGATTTTGCGGTGCCTGGATCTGACGGTAAGGAATATATCTTTAGAGCGACAGGAAGTGTGTTGAAGTTCGCAGGTTTTGAGAAAGTATATATGACCGATTCCTTGGAAGATGATGCCGACGAGGAAAAGGCAGAGGGACTTTTGCCTGAATGCTCAAAGAGCGATACTGTATCTTTTGAAAAGATAAACACAGAACAAAAGTTCACACAGCCTCCAGCAAGGTTCAGCGAGGCCTCACTCATCAAGGAACTTGAAGAGAAAGGCATAGGAAGACCTTCAACCTACGCTTCTATTATCTCTACGATACAGGACAGGGGCTATGTTGAAAAAGATGCTGGACAGCTTAAGCCTGCCGAGCTTGGCAAGGTGGTTAATGAGCTTTTGATAGGATCGTTCGCCGATATCATGGACGTAGAGTTCACCGCAGGGATGGAAGATAAACTTGACGGTGTTGAAAAGGGCGATACAGACTGGGTCGCTGTGTTAAAGGCTTTCTACAAGGATTTTTCAAAAGACCTTAAGAGTGCAGAAAAAAATATGCGCGATGTTAAGAGGGAAGAAACAGCTACTGATGTTGTTTGCCCTAAGTGCGGAGCCAAGATGGTTATAAAATGGGGAAGGATGGGACAATTCCTTGCCTGTTCGAATTATCCAGACTGTAAGACCACGCGTAACTTTACCAAGCAGGACGACGGCGATATAAAAATAGAAAAAGCAGAAACGACTAACGAAAAGTGCCCAGAATGTGGAGGCCCAATGCTCGTTAAGCAGGGTCGTTTTGGGAAATTCATAGCCTGCGCAGATTATCCTAAGTGCAAGGGGACCAAATCCTTCACGACCGGGGTTAAATGCCCTGAGTGCGGAAAGGGTGAGCTTGGCGAAAAAAGGACCAAGAAAGGAAAAACCTTCTACAGTTGTTCAGAATATCCAAAGTGCAAATTCGCAGTTTGGAACAAACCGGTGGCCAGGACCTGCTCTGAGTGCGGGTTTAAGGTTATGGAAGAAAAGAAGGACGAATACGTTTGCGCCAACAAGGAATGCGGGCACAAGGAACCTAAAGAACAAAAATAGTTCAAGTATTAGGAATCGTATCTTACCAGTGATTCAATTTTATAATTCTTAAGTTTGTCCCTTCCGTGCAGGAAGTTTAATTCTATTACGAACATCAGACCTGCTACATCTGCACCGCATTCTTTTACCAGCGCTGCTGCAGCCTCTATAGTTCCGCCTGTTGCAAGAAGATCATCAACTATAAGTACCCTGTCGCCTTTTCCAACAGCGTCCTCATGTATCTCTATAGCGTCCTTTCCGTACTCAAGTGTATATTCGTGACGTTTGGTCTTATAAGGGAGTTTTCCTGGCTTTCTTAGCGGGATAAATGGTACTCCAAGACGCTCTGCCATGGGTGCACCAAAGATAAAACCTCTGGACTCAATTGCCGCGAGCTTTGTTATGTTCATGCTCTTTGCCTTGGTTGTCATGTCATCCAATATATTCTTGAACACATCTGCGTTGCTTAAAAGTGTTGTGATATCGTAAAAGAGTATCCCCTTTTTTGGGAAATCAGGAACTTCTCTAATGCTCTTTTTGTAATCCATAATACCCTCCGTGTTTTGCAGTATTCTAGTTTTTGATAACAATATGTCAACTAGGGGTATGCACCATTGAGGATTTTAAGACTAGGCCTCCGTTTTAGACCATACTAAGGCCTCGTCTCGCTAAGATCGCGAACTCGCCTTTGGCTCGGACAACGCGATCTTTTAACGCTCACCTCGGCCAGTATGGTTTCCCTAAAACTCCGGATAGTCTTAAAATCCTCACCGGTGCATACAAACAGAACCTGCGCGATGGTTTCTAAAAGCCTTTACCGTTATGCGACCTTTAGGACGAACTTGGGGTTGATAATTTCATAGTAGCTTAGGAGTTTGTCCAGGGTGA
>JAKLHL010000133.1 GCA_022710165.1 Bdellovibrionales bacterium
TGGTGTGGCCTAATACAACGACGCAAAGTACAAGAACCCTCACAATGCTGTCAGCGGACTATCAAAGATAAAGTACCTGGAAAGGAATATAAAATACTTTAAGGCCCTTTCTGCGATAAATGCTTTTGAGGACGAGGGTCATATTAAAGAGGCACTTAACGACCTCTACTATCTTGATGCTGTTGGCGGCCCCACCGGCGAAGATATAAAGCCATACGTTTCAAAGGCGGAATTCAAACTTGCTTTCATAAAGGCAAAGGCCGGGGACTACATCTCTGCGCTCGATCTTTTGTCCAGGGCAAGAAGGAACAGCTATTCCAATCTTGCCTCTGAGTTCGACCTTGCAAAGTACTTCATGAACTGGGACAAGAAACTTTCCAGGGAGCTCATACTTGAGCTGTATAAGAGGTTCGGAGAAAAGGTCTACCCATACTTTAACAAGCTCAGCGAGCAGGAACGTGCAAAACTTGAGATGGCGATAGTTGCCATAAAAGAAAATGGAGCGGCGGCCATCCAGGAAGCAAAAAAGGAAGATGAAAAGCTCAGGCTTGTAGAAGCTATCAATACGGCGATGAACAAGGGCAACGACGGCGATTTTAAGTCGTTATCCATAGAGTACTTGAGAAAGTATAACAATGCTCCAGACAGGAAAAAATACTATTCGGCCTATTCAGGGTTCTTAGAGAACCTGATATATACAAAAAGACGTTCAGCGTCGTTCATATCGAACATACTTGAGCACTGTGACAGGGACTATCTGGAAAAAATGGCGCTTAAGCTTTGGCAGAGGTCTGACTGGAAGAACACAGAGTACGTCTTGAAGATGATGAACAAAAAATTCCCCTATTATGAAAAAGGGATCTTCCTGATGGCCTCTTTTTATGAGGACACGGATAAAAGGTCTAAGGCCCTTGATAACTACAAGTTCATAATAGATGAGTTCCCTCAAAGTTTTTATTACCAGCGCTCGCTCTTCAAGTACGGCTGGCTAAAGATGCTCGACGGGGATAACAGGACCTGTGCCGACACCTATGCAAAATATATAGAGGAAGGCGGTGATAACTACGACTGGGCTATAACCTCTGCGATGTATTTCAGGTCCAGATGCCTTAATTCCATCTCAAACAAGGATGAGGCTTTGGAGCTCAAGAAAGAACTGATATCAAAATATCCTTTCTCTTTCTATGCGCTCATAGCGATGGATGAGATGGGAATGGACGTGGTAAAAAGTCTGGACGAGAGCATCAAACCAAAGGTGTATAACGAGGACTCGATATCACCTCAGGACGTTTATGCCATAAATACAGCGTCCCGTCTGATAAGGGCAGGAGTGCTTGACTGGGCTAGAAAGGAACTTGGTTCCATCAACCTTGACCGTCTTAATGCGGAATATCTTGAACTGGTATCTGATATGTTCCGTTTCTCAAATATGCATGACATGGCCTTTATAGCGGCGGGAAAACTGCTCTTGAACCTTAAGGGATATAATTCCATAGAGCATGCACAGGCGCATTTCCCTCAGCCTTACATGGACCTTGTGGCAAATTTTTCAAAGACCACAGGTGTTGAACCATTCGTGATCTTTGCCATCATGAAACGTGAAAGCGCTTTCAACAAAGACGCTGTTTCAAGATCCGGCGCACTTGGGCTGATGCAGCTCATGCCTTATACTGCAGAGCGTTTTGAGCCGGGCCTTGACCAGAAAAAACTAAAGGATGCAGAAACGAATGTAAGACTTGCGTCCCTTTATCTTAAAAAACTTTTTGAGAAATATGACGGCAATCTTATCTATATCGCTGCGGCTTACAACGCCGGAGAAGAGAGCCTTGATAGATGGGTAAAATGGTACGGGTCCAAACTGGACAAGATAGAGTTCATAGAGAACATACCATACATGGAAACAAGGGCCTATGTGAAGAGCGTCGTGGCGAACTACTACATGTACAACGCCCTTTATCATAAAAGAAAGGTGGATTTTGACGAGGTCATGAACATAGATCTTAAAACAGGAGACTAAAGATGCACGATTTTGATGCAGTGATAGTTGGAGCCGGGCCAGCAGGAATGACAGCGGCCATATATCTGGCAAGGTCAGGAAGGTCTTGCGTGATCTTAGAGGCTGGAGTGCCGGGCGGGCAGGTCTTTATAAACCATCTCGTAGAGAATTATCCTGGTTTTCCAGAGCCTATACAGGGCAGCGAGCTTGCAGGAAGGATGGAAAAGCAGGTGGCAAGACTTGGTGTTGAGATAAGGAACTCCAATGTGTCATCCATCAAGAAAGAGGGTGATGGTTTCCTCGTTGAGGGCTACAACCTTAAACTGAAAACAAAGATCGTGATATATGCCGGTGGCTCAAAACCTAAAGCTTTGGGTATCCCAGGTGAAGAGCGTTTGTTCGGCAAGGGTGTTTCATACTGCTCAACTTGTGACGGTATGTTCTTCAAAGGCAAGGATGTGGTCGTAGTTGGAGGCGGTAACTCCGCCCTTCACGGCGTAGAACATCTTGTACACATATGCAATTCAGTTACCCTTATACACAGAAGGGACGAGTTCAGGGGCGATATCGTGCTTGTTAACAGGCTTAAGGCCATGCCAAAGGTCAAGATGATGCTAAGCACACAGCCTCTTGAAGTACTTGGTGAAAAGAAAACTGAAGCGCTAAAGCTTAAAGACCTTAAGACCGGTTCAGAGCAGGACCTTAAATGTGATGCGGTCTTCATATATGTTGGTTATGAGCCTCAGACAGAGATACTCAAAGGGCTGTGTAAACTGGATGACTATGGTTACGTCCTGACTGACGAGACCATGTCTACCAGCCTCCCTGGGCTTTATGCGGCCGGTGACGTCGTAAAAAAGCCGTACAGGCAGATGGTCACAGCTACATATGACGGTTGTGTGGCGGCCCTCAGCGCAAATGGCTATCTTAATAAAAACAACTAGTTAACCTTTGTCCAAAGTATATAAACTTCTTGAAAAATCCCCTTTTTTGTGGTTAATTGCGTCAGTTAAATAAAACACTAAAAGAGAGTGTATATTGTTTTAATATCCTAAGATCTTAATTATCAAGCCTATAGGAGGGAACTGTTTATGGCTGCGTCTGTTGAGAACAAAAGGATCGTGACACTGGTATCAGTTGATGGCAATGGCAAAACAAACACTGTTAAGAGGTTGCTGAACGCAAAGGATAAACTTCCGGTAGAACCAGAAGAGGCTAACAGGAACTATACTCTATTCTCTAAGACCTTTATGGCAGATCTTCCAGACGGGAAGGAACTATATCTGTTGGATACCCCGGGCTCTTTGAACTATATAAATGACGTTGTTAACTGCGCTAGAGTTTCTAACGGGGCTGTTTATGTAATTAGTGGAGTGAGCGGAGCCACAGATCAGGGCTTAAGGCACTGGTGGAGGCTTAAGGATTATAATCTGCCTACTCTTATCTATATAAGTATGATGGATGATCCTGAGGCTGATTTTGACAAGGCTTTGGAAAGTATAAAATTACAGTTCAACGTATCACCTGTTCCAATAATCATACCTGTTGGAAAGGGAACTGAACTTGTCGGCGTTATAAATCTTATGAGACAAAAGCTCTACACATATAAGGATGAAAGCGGCAAGTCCAAGGAAGAGGATATCCCTGCACAGTATGCCGACCTTGTTAAGAAGTACAGGGCGATGATGGTAGAGGCGATAGTTGAGAACGATGAAGATCTAATGGCACAGTACCTTGAGGGAAAAGAGATATCTACCGACGACCTTAGAAAGATACTCGGCAAGGCCGTAAAGGAAAGAGGAGCTTTCCCTGTGTTCGCAGGTTCAGCGTCAAAGGGTATAGGTGTTGACCTTTTAAGGGACGGCATATTCTTTTATCTGCCTAGCAGTGCGGAATTCAATCCGCTTACTTTCAAGGGCGGAGAGAAAATTGACACTTCAGAGACAGCTCCGTTCTCAGCATATGTTTTCAAGACCAGGATGGATGCTTACACCGGCAAAACGAACTACATAAAAGTCGTCAGCGGAAAACTAAACAAGAACACCAAGGCGATAATATCAGATAACAACCACACCCTTAAGCTCTCAAAGATAAACAAACCATATGCCGAGGGCTTAAAGCCTGTTGAAGAGGCTGTAGCAGGTGACGTTGTTGTACTCGATAAGTGCGAGGATATAAAGACCGGTTACACCATCGTAGACAACTCGATATCAGGGAAGATGTTCGAGCCTGCTCCTGAGCCAAAGAGGGTTCTAAGCTATGCGGTCGACATCTCTGACAAGAAACTAGAGGAAAAGGTCGGTGCAGCGTTGAAAAAGATAACAGAAGAAGATCCTTCTGTGTCTTTCACCAGGGTCGCAGAGACGAGGGAACTTGTCCTTTCCGGCGTTGGTCAGCTTCAGCTGGACGTTGTGCACGAAATGTTGAAAGACAGATATAAACTGGACGTTACGTTCAGACCTCCAAGGATATCCTACAGAGAGACCATAAAGAAGAGCGTAAGGGTACAGGGCAAACATAAAAAACAATCCGGCGGACACGGTCAGTACGGCGACTGCTGGATAAAGGTTGACCCATTGAAGAGGGGCTCCGGGTTTGAGTTCGTTGACGCTATCGTCGGCGGTGTCATACCAAGGAA
>JAKLHL010000134.1 GCA_022710165.1 Bdellovibrionales bacterium
TCATTTAAGAGCGTCGTAGCTCCCTTTGGGCCTATGCCCCTTACGCCAGGGATATTGTCGCTTGCATCCCCGGTTATGGCCAGATAATCACGAACCAGCTCCGGCCTTACACCGAGCTTTTCAACGACACCGTCAACCCCGTAGGTCTTGTTCTTTAGCGTGTCTATCATTATGGTCTTATCGCTGACAAGCTGCATCAGGTCCTTGTCGCCAGATATTATTACTACCTCAAAGCCTTCTTTTACGGCTTTCTTTGTGAGTGTCGCGATTATGTCATCAGCCTCTACACCGTCTATCCTTAGCTTATTTATGTTGAGGGCTTCTATCAACTTTTCTATGTAAGGAATTTGTGCCTTTAATTCTGCAGGTGTTTCTTCTCTGTTGGCCTTGTATTCAGGGTACTGTTCCTTCCTGAAAGTCGGTGTTTTTGAGTCCATAGCTATCAATAGATGCTGTGGTTTATAGATGTTCAAGGTGTTCTTGAGCATTTTAAGGAAACCATATACGGCGTTGGTAGGCTGGCCTTTTGAGTTGTTGAGCATTGGAAGGCCAAAGAAGGCCCTATATATGTAGGAACTGCCGTCTATGATATAGAGCTTTTTATTCTCTTTCATTCTTTAGTTAGAGGGTTCAGATGGTTCGAAAGGGTCTTTGTCTTCGTCGTCAGTTTGTTCCTGTTCATCTCCAGAGGAAAGTGTAACGTCCTTATAATCCCTTACGTAAACTACCTTGGTGCCCGCTATTACGTCGCCAAGCCTGTAGCCTGAATCAAGGTTATAGATAAGATAAGCCTCGAACATTAAGAGCGGTACTCCCACCAAAAGCATCAGTATCCAGCCCATTACTGGTATCACAGCAAATAGGGTGAAGATCGCAAAAGAAAGGTTCCTCATGGCTGAGATCTTCCAATTGATAGGTGCTCCTTCTCTTGGATATGAGATCACCTTTAATCCTATCACCATCTTGCCCAGAGAGTTTCCGTTATCCAGAGCGTCCTGGAACAGGGCATAGCAGATTGCTGCAATAGCCCCCAGAGGGTACCATATCACAGAAAAGACCAGCGCTATGACCACAAGGATTATCATGTCCAGACCTTTGGCCATGCAACGGTCTACAGTATGGACTTTTTTAAACTTTGAATTTTCAAGAGAAAGATGTTCGCTCATGGGGTTATTTTATAATATGGCCTCAGACCTTTGTCATCATTATTTTGTCCATGAGCTCTATCAATATGTGGCCCAAAAAGATGTGGGTCTCTTGTATCCTGGACGATACTGTGGAATTCTCGACATTGAACACCGTGTCCGCAAGCCTTTCCGCCTTTATCTTTCCGCCGTTCCCGCCTGTGAGGGCGATAGTTTTTAGCCCAAGTTCTTTTGCTTTTTTTAGGGCCCTTATCACGTTCTCAGAGTTACCGCTTGTTGAGATGCCTATCGCAAGGTCGCCTTTCTTGCCCAGGGCTTCTATTTGTCTTTCAAATATGGCGTTAAAGTCTATGTCGTTGGCTATAGATGTAAGTGTAGAGCTGTCTGTGGTCAAAGCTATAGCAGGGAGGGCAGGCCTTTTAACCCTGAGCTTGTTCACGTGCTCGGCGGCAAGGTGCTGTGAGTCTGCGGCGCTACCGCCGTTGCCGAAGTAGAATATCATTCCCTTTCTGGAGCTTACTTCTGCCATCAAATGTGCGGCCTTTTCTATTTCACTGCTGTTATTCTGCACAAAGGCTTTTTTTAGTTCAATAGAGACTGCCAGTTCTTCATTTATATATTGCTTTAGTTGTTCCATGTGTTAATTCAGTAACAGAATTAAGCCTTTGTGTATAGTAAAAAAGAGGTGTCACAATGTGCGCTACATTAAGGACTGAAAGACCCTGGGGCTTTTGGGAAGTCTTGTACGAAGGTAAAGGCTTTAAAGTTAAAAGGATAGTGGTAGCTCCGGGCCAAAGGCTATCTTTGCAGTCACACAAGCAAAGATCAGAACACTGGGTGGTCGTAAAGGGCACAGCCACGGTAACTATAGAGGAAAAGACCTTTGAGGTCGGTGCAGAGGACGCTGTCTTTGTATCGGCAGGGCAAAAGCACAGGCTAGAGAACAAGGCTAAAGTGGAACTTGAGATAGTAGAGGTCCAGAACGGCCCTTACCTTGAAGAGGATGATATAGTCCGTTACGAGGACGATTATGGCAGAAAATAAGACCCTTGCAGCGAACAAAAAGGCAAGGCACGAATATGAGATAATAGACAGGTTCGAGGCTGGGATAGTGCTAACTGGCCCAGAGGTCAAGTCCATAAGGAACGGCAAGGCAAGTATTGCCGAGGCTTTTGTAAGGGACAAGAAAGGGGAGCTTTACATACTCGGGATGAATATCCCTGAATATACTCAGAAGGGTTATGCAAGCCATGAGCCGCTGCGTGACAGAAAACTTTTGATGCACAAGAAAGAGATAACCAAACTTTCCTCAAAGATGGCAGAGAAGGGACTTACCATAATACTATTGTCGCTGTACAGCAAGGGAAAGAACATCAAGGCCGAGATCGCGCTCGCAAAAGGTAAAAAGCTGCACGACAAGAGGGAAGCGCTAAAGAAGAAGGCTCAAAAAAGAGAGCTCAGACGCTATTAATAGAATATCTTTGACAGGTCCACTGTTACCGGTTCACCGCCGGTGTCATCTATAGTGTATGTTGTATTAAGACAGTTCTTGTATTTTGTGGAACAGTCCTGGTTGGCCATATCACTGACGCTGACCAGCTTTACCCTGTAGCCCTTGCTTCCAATCCTCCATGAGGTATAACTTTCTCCTACTGAGTTTGAGGCTAAAAGGGTGTCGGGGTCTTCCATTCCTGTGACTACTGATTTGAAAGGCTGGTTGCCCAGGCCTGCAACACCGCCGTTCCTGTTAGTTGCGCCTCCATAGATATTCCCATCACGGTTATCGTTGACGGTGTAGTTCATTACATCATCCGGCAGGGTCGTTGTGGTGTTCCTTGAAGGTATTATGTACCTTTTTAGCTCAAACAGATTCACAGACATAGAGTTTGCAAAAGCATACTCCATCAGATTTCCATACGCCCTAGGGGATTCAGTGAGATTATTTATGCTCCACTTTCCTGTTTTTGGACTAGGATACCTGAATACGTAGATGCTGTAAGGGCTTTGCCCTACAAGGCCGCCAGAAGTTTTTCTTCTTGTAAGCTCAGGGAACTTGTAGAGTGCCTGATTTGCGCTTTGAGCCTTTTTTAGATAGCCTTCGTAGTTATCGCGTTCCCCAGGCGGTATAGTGGAAGGTTTTGCGTATTCCATGCTGTTATCCCACGCCCATACGGAGTTCCTGTTACCCTGAGGGTGTATCGCTGTATCGTCGTGGTCAAAAAAGTCTGTGCTGGTATAGTTCGGGCCTTGATTTGTGGCGAACCCATCGTCCCTTGAGTAAGCGGTATCGTTATTGTTCTTTTTGAACCTAAAATCCCTGGCCCTTCCTTTGATGCTTCTGGTCTTTCCATAAAAGACACTGGAACTTTGATAACCAGGGTAACTTTGGCTTGTTGATTCCAGTTTATATTCGTCGTCGCCAACGCTTAGTTTAACCCCGAGCTTACTTGCGTCACCTTTGGTGTCAGGGTCCCAGATCGAAAAGTTAGGTATGGTCGATTCAACCCCTCCAGTCTGCTTGAACGGATATAGAGGGTCAAGACCGTTAGCAATGCAGTTGTTCTTGTTATCCCCGTCGTAAAGGTCCTTACAGGTCTCGTCAACAAAAGGTCCTATCCTGCTCCCAAAAGGTCTTGCAGATGCCACGGCCACCATCAAAACATCCGGGCTTGAACTTTCATCACTGCCGAAGAAAATATTGAAAGGTATCCTGTCAGTCCTTGCAGTGCCTACGACGGTGTAGTAGGTAAGTATCCTATTGTCTTTTGCCACACCAACAGGGAAGTTGTCGACCGGCTTAGGAAGTCCCATCGACGGTATTTTTACATCGGTACCTACGATATCTACTTTTGTATAATATGCAAGAAAACCTACATCGTGGCGGTTAAGCTTTAAATAAGGACCTGTGAACTCCGGGCACTTGCCGTTGCACCCTCCGCCCATATCAAGGGAACCTATGGGGGAAAGCCCCGGTGCATCAAGTGTTTGAGGTGCAAGGTGGTATAGTTTTGCACCGTCTGATATCACAGTTAGGAGGTTGTTCTTAAAGGTCCTTAATGCCGCATCATTGACGGGGTTCTTTAGTATGTCCCCCTCCAATAAGTTCGCTTTTCCAGCCTGATATCCTGTCTGTGTTGAATCGGTGCTCGTAAAACCATTTATGACCCTTGAGGCAACGCTCATTGGGCTGTTGGAAAATACCACTATGTCGCTTGTGGTCTTTTGAAGGTCCCAGCGTCCTGATAATTGAGTGGGGGAGGTCATTTTCCCTATTGAGATATCACCAAAATGTATCCCTCGTATCCTTGACTGCAGATGTCTATAGTCATGTAGCATCCATCCTGTTAGCCTCAAGGTGTAGTTCCTGGGGTCAGCATCTTTATAGTTAAGGTAGGTGTCCATGTCTGCATCCTGTGCAGCACTTATGTTCGTTATAGTGTCTACAGCCTGGTAGTAAGTTGCAAGT
>JAKLHL010000135.1 GCA_022710165.1 Bdellovibrionales bacterium
GGTCTTAGGATCTACGTCTAGCATCAAGAGGTACGATGCTTTTGTCATGGAAGCAGCTATCAAGCCCCTTTCTCTCCCAAAAGAGATATAAACGCCATTACCGACCTTGCTGAACACCGATCCTGCATCTACAGGCTTAAGCTCGTCAGGTCTGTTAACGACCGGCTCTGGATCAATTATTAATGATTTAAGTTCATTGTTATCTAGGATAGCTTCGGCAGGTACAAAAGGCTTGTATTGTGCTGACAGACTAAAGCAAATGGTAAATAAAAATGTGAACAGACATAGTGGTCTAGCTTTCATCATTTTCACCTTTTGGTCCGGCAATAAAAACGTCGTGAGTTTATTAAAAAAGAGCACTAAAAGTCAAGTATATAATACAAATAAAAAGCCCCTTGCTTTTAATGCCAATGCCTATTATACATAAGCCCTGAACGTTAAGGTTCTTTTGACCTTCCTTGAAAAGGAAGGCTTTTTTTAGCAATGTATTGTGATTTATTTCACAAAGCTTTTATCAATAATTAAAGGAGTTTAGACATGAGTAAAAGTTCCTTTGTAGCGGAAGCCGTAAAAAAGTACGGCCAGGACCGCGAAAGCCTTATGCCCATCCTTCAGTATGTCTATGAAAAAAAGCACTATCTTTCTAAGGAGGATATGCAGGAAGTCGCAGAGGCCCTGGACCTTTCATCTGCTGATGTTTATGGTACAGCGTCTTTTTATTCCTTTCTGGACACTAAAGAGAAAGGAGAAAAGATCATCAGGGTGTGCAAAAGCATCTCTTGTGACTTGAAGAACAAAGAACAGATAATCTCTGCCATAGAATCAAAGCTCAACATAAAGAACGGCCAGACAACCCCCGACAAGAAGTTCACGCTTCTTGAGACGAACTGTCTAGGCTGGTGCCACAAAGGGCCTGCAATGCTGATAAACGATAACGTCTATACAGAGCTAACACCTGAAAAGGCTGTAGCAGCGATAGAAGAGAATCTTTAAGCAAGGAGCGATAAGATGAGCACAGATAAATTACAAAAATTTAAAAAAAGAATAGACCTGATCTTCAGCGATGTTAATTGGAAAGAGATACTGGACAAGGCCTTAAAGACATCTGCTGACGACATAATTAAAGAGCTGATAGCCTCTTGCATAAGAGGAAGAGGTGGTGCCGGTTTTCCTACCGGTTTGAAATGGAAATTCGCTGCACAACAAAAGTCAGACAAGAAATATGTTATATGTAACGCTGACGAGGGTGAGCCTGGTACCTTTAAGGACAGGGAGATACTTGACAAGCAGGCCAAAAAAGTATTCCTGGGCATGGCCATATGCGCACACACCGTAGGCTCCGACGAAGGTTACATATACCTGAGGGGCGAATACAAGTTCCTTGTTCCACAACTGGAGAAAGAGCTTGAAGAGTTCCACAAGGAATTAAAAGCAAAAAAACTGGATTTCAAGATAAGCATAAGACTCGGCAGCGGCGCATATGTTTGCGGAGAGGAAACAGCCCTTATTGAGTCGATGGAAGGAAGACGCGGAGAGCCTAGGAACAAGCCTCCATTCCCTGTTGTCTCTGGATATCTTGGAAAACCGACCGTAGTTAACAACGTAGAGACCTTCGTCTATACAGCGATGATCTTAAAGGATGGTTCAAAGCAATTCTGTGAGCTCGGCACCAAGGATTCAAGGGGAAGCAAGGTGTTTAGCGTATCTGGTGACACACCTAACCCTGGGATATATGAACTCGAACTTGGAATGACGCTCGATGAGTTCGTTGAGCTTTTCGGTGACGGCGATACTAAGGCCGTTCAGGTGGGAGGAGCAAGCGGTTTTTGCGTACCAAGACGTAAGTTCAAGGAAACTATAATAGGTTTTGAGGGCATCCCTACCGGAGGCTCCATGATGTTGTTCAACAGTTCACGTTCAATGTACAACGTGCTTCATAACTTCCTGGACTTCTTCTGCGAAGAGTCTTGCGGACAATGCACTCCTTGCAGGGTGGGCTGTCAACAGCTCTTGAAAGGTATAGTCGCTGTAAAGGCCAAAGAAAAGCCTTCAAAGTACCTTGAGGACCTTAAAGGAATGACCGAGACGATGAAGAGCTCGTCAAAATGCGGGCTTGGTCAGTCAGTCCCAAACTGTTTCAACTCTATAATAGACAACTTTAAAGAAGAGGTGATCTACTAATGGCTAACATGATCAAACTTACAATAAACAATATGCCCGTTGAGGTCCCAGAGGGAACGACAATACTGGATGCGGCAAAAAAGCTGAAATTCAAGATACCAACTCTTTGTAACCATCCCGACCTTTGCGTAGCTGGCAACTGCAGGATCTGCGTAGTTGAGCAAAAAGGATCAAGAACACTCACAGCCTCATGCTGTACGCCGGTAGCTGAAGCTATGGAAATACAAACGAACTCCCTAAAGGTAAGAAAAGCAAGAAAGGACATAGTGGAACTTCTTCTTTCTGAGCACAATATGGACTGCACAAAGTGCTACAAGAACTGCATCTGCGAACTGCAGGCCATAGCCAGAGAGTACATATCGGAGAGCGACAGGTTCATCGACGTATCCATAAGGAAACCTATCGACAAATCATCTCCTGCCATACAAAAGGACGATTCTAAATGCATTAAATGTCAGCGTTGTGTAAGGACCTGCGAAGAGCTCCAGCACGTTGGTGCTTTCTCTATGGCCCACAAAGGTGACAAGGCGAACGTAGAGACCTTTCTTGATCTCCCTATGAACGACGTAGTATGCACTAACTGCGGACAATGTATCAACAGATGTCCTACTGGTGCGCTGACAGAAAGACACTACATAGACGAGGTTTGGGAAGCATTGGCTGATCCTACCAAACATGTTGTTGTACAGACAGCCCCTGCGGTAAGGGTTGCGCTGGGCGAAGCGCTTGGTTTTGAACCGGGCCACAGAGTAACTGGCCAGATGGTGACAGCGTTAAAGAGAATGGGTTTTGACAAGATATTCGATACGAACTTCACCGCTGACCTTACCATAATAGAGGAAGGGCACGAGCTGTTGTATAGACTAAAAGCAGCCCTGAAGGATAAACAGAAAACTGCGCTACCTATGATGACTTCCTGCTCTCCTGGATGGATAAAATATCTGGAGCATGAGTTCCCTGATCTTATAGATCATCTCTCAACTTGCAAATCACCGCAGCAGATGTTCGGCGCTGTAGCAAAGACCTACTATGCACAAAAAGCCGATGTTAATCCTGCCAACATGATCGTTGTATCTGTAATGCCTTGCACCGCGAAAAAATTCGAGGCGCAAAGAAAAGAGATGAACTCCAGCGGGTATCAGGATGTTGATTACGTTATAACGACAAGAGAACTTGCGCTTATGATACAGCAGGCCGGAATAGACTTTACAAGTCTTGAAGAGACTACCTGCGACAGCCTGCTCGGAAAACACTCTGGAGCTGCAGTTATATTTGGCGCGACAGGCGGTGTCATGGAAGCGGCATTAAGGACTGCATACGAAGTAATTACTGGAAGGGAAGTCCCTTTCAAGAACCTTGAGATAATGCCTGTCAGGGGTATGGACGGCGTAAAGCAGGCAAGCATAAAGATAGAAGGATGTCTGCCTGACTGGAAGTTCCTTGAAGGTGCAGAACTAAAACTTGCCATTGCCCACGGCCTAACTAATGCAAGGACCTTGATGAAAGAAGTTAACAAGGGAACGGCAAATTTCCACTTCATAGAGATAATGGCCTGCCCTGGTGGATGTCTTGGCGGAGGCGGTCAACCTATGCCTACGAACCTGGAGATAAGAAAGAAGAGGATGGAGGCGATATACGCCGAGGACCGTGACCTCTCTATAAGGAAGTCACACGACAACCCGGAGATCAAAAAGATATACGAAGAGTTCTTGAAGGAACCTCTCGGACACAA
The DNA here is from genome assembly GCA_022710165.1 of Bdellovibrionales bacterium. Lineage (GTDB taxonomy): Bacteria > Bdellovibrionota > JAFGOL01 > JAFGOL01 > JAFGOL01 > JAKLHL01. Next base: position 3,914 of record JAKLHL010000135.1, read on the forward strand.
ATCACACGAGTTGCTGCACACGCACTATACAAAGAGGCAAAAATACTAAACGTCATGTTTACTATAGATGACAGAAAGATACTGGACGAGCTCGGCAAGAATGCCGAGCCGTCACCTTCAAAGGTTGAAGAAATACTCTCAAAGGCAAAACAGCTTAGGGGCATTAGCTACAACGAGGTCCTGACCCTTTTGAACATAAAGGACGAGGAACTTTCCCAAAAGCTTTTTGAGACAGCTCGTTTTGTAAAGGACGAGATCTATGGTAACAGGCTCGTGATATTTGCACCTCTTTACATCTCTAACCTTTGCAGTAATGAATGTCTTTACTGTGCCTTCAGGTCCGCGAACGTAAAACTTGTAAGACGAGCCCTTGAACAGAACGAGATAAGGAATGAGACCAAATACCTCATAGACCAGGGTCATAAAAGGATCTTGATGGTCGCAGGAGAATCTTACGGCAAAGAAGGCCTTGATTACGTCTTAAGGTCCATAGACACCATCTACGACGTAAAAACCCCTAAAGGCAACATAAGAAGAGTTAACGTAAACATAGCCCCTTTGAGCGTAGAGGAATTTAGAAGACTGAAAGAGAAAAGAATAGGCACTTACCAGATATTCCAGGAAACCTATCATCGCGATACTTACAAAAAGCTCCATCTTAAAG
>JAKLHL010000136.1 GCA_022710165.1 Bdellovibrionales bacterium
AAAATATTAAGTACTTCATGGGGATACAGATTATTCCATACTTGGCACTAAGTCAATTGAGTGCCCCGTAACAAAATATCTTGAAAAAAAGATTTCATAATCGTTAATATTTAATCAAGAGGGGTTATCTAAATGCTTCAGAAATACATGCTCTGTATGCAGGACCTGATCCAAGACATCACCCAGAACGTCAACGAACTATCATACATAGACGCAGACAACGTGGCCGTGGGCTTTAAAAGGTCCAGGGAAGGCGCCAACGAAGAAGTGTGGGCAGAAGTTACAGCGCTTGACCTTGGCGATGGTGCTTATCTGCAAAAGAAAGAAGGCAGGATAGAGAAGTTCTTTGCCTCACAGTCTCTACTTATGAACGGCGAGCCTGTAAGGTACATAATGGACTTTTACATCCCCGTGTTCTTCTCTCTCCCTTTTAGGGAAAAGCTGGTCACCGTTTTACATGAGCTCTACCATATAAGCCCAAGGTTCGACGGTGAACTAAGGACCTTCAAAGGAAGGGCATATCAACACGGACCTTCAAAAGAAAAGTACGACAAATATATGGAATACCTTTGCGACAAATACCTAAAAGAAGAACACGAGGCTGTGAACTTCTTGAAGGAAACACCAGCAGAGCTTGTGGCATTGTGCAAAGGCCCGAACATCCCTAAATATCCAAAACCTGAACCCTTGCTCTACCGCGTCACCTGGTGCTAGCACCATAAGGGAACTAGAAAGACTTTTCTCAACCTCGGCGTTCTGCTAACGCAGCCGCCTACGACTCGGCTTAAAAACCCTGCGCCAGCTCGGCTTTTTAAGCCTGCGCGATGGTTTCGAAAAATCTTTCTAGTTCCCTTATTCGCAAGCACTTTAATAAAAATTGTGGATAAAAAAATGGGCGGCATCGAAAATGCCGCCCATTGATAAATTATTAAATAGTTAAATTCTTATTAATTAACTTCACGGATACAACGGACTTTTCCAATCGGATCGCCACCCAACCCAAGCTTCTCACCTTCATTAATAAATACAATAAACACGAAATCAGGATCATCATTAGAACATCCATACATCTGGCGATGGACAAAACCGCCAAGATCTTTCTTATACAACTGATCCCACATAGCTCTTACCTGAGCAAATGATGGAAGTGACCAATCATCATGGAAATTTACTGGATCTACGAATTCCTTACACGCAGTTTCAGCTTGTACACCCTCGTGATGCTCATACCAACCAGCTAAATCCTGCTTTGCTACTTCATATTTTTTCCCATTAAGTTCAATGATATACTCTTGAGCAATAAAGATAATGTCGTTTGCAGCTTTTGCACTAACACGGTCAACACCAAGGTCTGGAAGAAAAGAGTTTACTCCTTCTCTTGCAATGTTTGCACCAACAAGGTTTTGTGCAAAAACACTGCCGCTTAAAGACAACGCAGCTATTACTACTGCAAATCCAAATAGTCTCTTCATAAAAATTACCTCCCAAAAAATACGCCTTCTACCATATACTATGCAACCCCCATGCCAAAAAAAACACTAATCATAACAGGTACTTGATAGATAGACGGGTAACATACTTAATACACAGCTGTATTAAGCTTGAACACCCCCATTCAGTTCATAAGTATCTAAAAAGACTTTTCGAGACCATCGCACAGATGGTGTTATTGTGTTTTGTAGATCCTGTAGTCGATATGTGGGAATATGTTGTCGCGTTTTTCGACTTCGCCTACGAAGTTCATGTCCAGTGAATATCCCTTTATACCGTCGTAGATCCTGTTAAATCTGTAGATATGGTCCTTAACTCTCTTGCACGCATACTCGACCATCGTACCGCTGTTCATTATGAACGGCCAGTCTGAGCTTTGTGCGAGCAGGAGTTCCCTTGCCGCCTGATTGAGCGCACGGTAAAGGTTAGCATCAGGCTCGTTGTATGAGTTGGCAAGCTCGACCATCCTGTCCGCCATTACATGAAGATGCGGATATATCCAGTCGTTCGTGCCGTTCAGCCACACTTCGTAGTAGCCTTTGTTTCCCCAGCTTGAACCTGCAGGTGTGGCCATCTGGTTCTTAGGATATTCCTTTAGGTATTCCCAAGGTGTTATCGTCTTAACCGTATCCTGTTCTGTGGCTATCTTCCTGAGCAGCTGCTGAAGGAACATTGGGCCTTCGAACCACCAGTGCCCGTAAAGTTCAGCGTCGTAAGGAGCAAGAACTATAGGTTTTCTCCTCATCAGGCCGAAAAGATGATCAACTTGTTTTTCTCTGTTGAACATGAAGTTTCCGGCCTGCATGCAAGCTTTCTCGTAAGCCGCATGAGGATTGTAAGGCATCTTGTGGTCGGTCTTTCCTGTAATGGAGAAATATTTAACTCCGGTCATCTTACGTATGCCGTCGGGATGTATGTATGGTTTTATATATTCAAAATCCAGATCAAAGCCTGCATCACGGTAAAAGTCCCTGTACACAGGATCGCCCGGATAGCCTATCTCTGCGCTCCAGACCTGCTGTGAAGACTCTGGGTCCCTTGCAAAAGCGGCAACTCCGCTTGGGCAGTATATTGGAGAATAAACTCCGTACTTTGGTCTTGAATCTGCGTACATCAATCCGTGAGTATCGACGAAGAAGAACCTTATACCGTTATCAGCGAGTATACGGTCAAGACCCGGATAGTATGCGCACTCACCGAGCCAGATGCCTTTTGGCTGCCAGCCAAAAACGTCCTTGTAATATTTTGCTCCCATGTAGACCTGAGCCTTTACCGCCTGTTCATTTATCTGTAGTAAAGGAAGGAATCCGTGGGTAGCTGTACATGTTACTATCTCAAGTTTTCCCATCTCTGCGAACTTTTTGAACGCATTGATGAGGTTCCTGGAATATTTCTCTTCGAACACATACCTGCAATTAAGGAAAAGGTCCCTGTACATCATGGCAAGATGATGGAACTCTGGCTGGTACTTGGTCCTTTCTACTTCCTTGTAGGAAAGTTCTATTAATTTATTTATGTGCTTTAGATACCTGTCCTGCAAAAGAGGATCATGGAGCATAGACACCAGCGTAGGTGTCAAAGTCATAGTGATCCTAAAATCTATATTGTCGTTAACCAGCGAATCAAAGGCGTTTATAAGAGGTATGTAAGTCTCTGTTATAGCCTCGAACAGCCAGTCCTCTTCCAAAAAATTATCATACTCAGGATGTCTGACGTATGGAAGGTGAGCGTGCAAAACTAAAGATAGATAACCTTTGCTCACTATTTTTTACCTCCCATCGGTGATGTCGGCAAAGAGCTTCCGCTCCTGCTTGAAGGCATAGCCTCTAATTCAACGTAAGTATCTATGATAGGTATCCTGCCCCAGGCTGAAGCACCCAGGAAAATATCAAGACCGCCTTTCATGAACCTCTTGAACCTTTCTGCACCCATGAGCTTTTTCAAGAGCTCAAGGTCAGCGTCGGTATAATCCTCTATGTCAGAGATGAGCTTGTTCCCGAATTCATCCACCAGCATCCAAAGTATCTTGCCAGGCCCGACCATAAAATCCCTTGGGAAATATATGGCCCTTGAGCGTGATATGGCGTGGAAATTGCCGTCGTGGCTCTTTATGCCTATATCGACCATAAGGTTCCTGTCGCTCTTGTGATGCCTTAGGTACCAGGTACCCATCCTGTGATGGACTTCCATGTCCCACCACTCATGTGCATTGTATCCGTTGAATTCTATATTTGTAACGTCGTAAACCCTTAGTGTGAGCTTGCCGCCGCCAAAAGCATGTCTGACGCTGTCTATGGTATCCTGGCGAACTTCCCAGTATATGAACGCGAACTTTGGGTCCACCGGCAAGATAACGACCCTGTTAACATCATAACCGTGTGGTGGTTCCTCTGTATGCATAGGGTCCTTGTGATAGACCTGAGGCGATGTGTGAGCACCAGTCTCGTATTTTGTAAGGGTAAGTTCCTCGTTGATCCTATAGTCAGGCTCTTTGACCTTTACCAGGACCTTCGGTTTTTTTACCGTCGTCTTTTTAACTGCTACTTTTTTAACCGCAGGTTTTTTTACTGCCGCTTTTTTTGCTACGGTCTTTTTTACTGCTGTTTTTTTAACTTCTGCTTTTTTAACTATGATCTTTTTAACTGCAGGTTTTTTGGTCTCTGCTTTTTTTACAGTTGTCTTTTTGGCAGGGGTTTTCTTTTCTACAGTTTTCTTTGTAGTTTTGCTTACACTTTTCTTAACGGCCTTAACGGTCTTTACCGCCGTTTTTTTTGCTACTTTTTTAACAACCATGACACGCCTCCCCTCAAAGACAAGCAGAAGTATATTGATAATGTTACATTTTGCAAGATAAATACTATTGATTTAGCTCCTGAAACATGTGAATAATCTTTGGATCATATGTCAAGATACAGACGCTCAGTACCGGTAAGACTTTCAAGCGCCATAAACAAACGTTTTGGCGTAATACCCATCTATTCAATAAACAAGAACTGGAAGGAAATAGTCGGTAATATACTGTTCAAATCCACTACACCACTAAAGATAAAAGAAAAAACACTG
>JAKLHL010000137.1 GCA_022710165.1 Bdellovibrionales bacterium
AAGTTCGAGATAAAGGAAAAGATAATAGACTACCTAAAGGGAAAGACCAGCAACATAGAGTGCGCCAATGACCTTGAATACAAGGCCCACCTTGGTCCTGTAGAGGCATACTATAACTCAAACCCAAAGGGCATAGTCCAGGGCTGTTCAAAGACCATAAACTTCAAGAACAACATCACTGTTGATGACGTAAAAGAAGCGGTCATCTACTGCTGGAAGCACAAGGTAAAGGCAATAAGTTTTTACAGGGACGGCAGCAGAAAGAACCAGGTCATGTCAACAAAGGATTCTTACGCAGAGAGTGGAAGGCCAGTAATGGTCCACTACAGCATGGCACCAAAAAGGCCAGAAGAACTCCCATGCGACATTTACCATGTGACCAGCGAGAAAGAAAAATGGTTGGTTCTTGTGGGACTCCTTGAAGGAGCTCCATACGAGGTCTTTGCAGGCCTTGAGGAAAAATTGAACATCCCTCACAAGATACAGCAGGGATCCATCAGAAAAGAGAACGGCGTTTATAACCTCATCATAGGCAGAGAAGACGAAGAGTGGAAGATAAAGGACATCCCGACCATGTTCGAGAACAAGCAGTTCGGCACCATAACAAGGATAACTTCCATGGCCCTAAGGCATGGAACACCTTTAAAGTTCGTGTGTGAACAGCTTATCCGCGACGGTGGTTTTGACGCCTTCAACAAGGCCGTATCCAGAGTGCTTAAAAAGTACATAGACGACCAGGAAGAATCCAGCATGAAGTGCGAAAAGTGCGGCAAAAAGATGCGTTACGTACAAGGATGCCTGACCTGCGAATGCGGTTACTCCAAGTGCGGATAAAAGCTCTTTAATAAATTATTGGCTTACGCCGGTAGCATTAAATATGCATTTTGAACCGGTAGTGCTTAACATCTTATTCAAGCAGGTCCTTGCGGCCTTTGAATTAGCCATCTTAAAGTCAGCCATATTCTTCTTGTCTATATCAGTTGTAGGCATAGCGTCGTTATCCATTTCCAGATAATAGCCAAGCTGCGGACCTACCACAAAAAGATCATACCCTGCATGACCGCCATTGGCATGCATCTTAAAGTGAGTATCAGAGGCTGAACCTAAAGCATTAACAAGGCTTGAGCAAGACGAGCTCTTGTATATAGTCCCTGAGCAATTTATAAAAGTGATTGCTGCTCCTGCTATTCCTGAAGCAGCCTCAGGACAAAATGAAAAAGTATTTGTGACCTTAATGACCCTTGCTGGATTGGAACAGCCTGCGACCGTTTTAATAGGAAGGTTGGTGAAAGCTACAAGTGCGTTAGCATTATCAGCTATAAAAAGTCCCATCCCTAGTAGCATTATAAATATCGTCATCTTTTTCATCTTCCATACCTCCTAGTATAGTAAGTCCAGTTCTATTCCATATCTGGTGCTATTAAGGACGCAGAAGGAGCCTTCCTTTGCGGAATCACTGGCTAGAGTAGATATGCAGTCCTTGCTAAGTTCAGTGAGGAAGTTAGCAACACTTGGGACATCAGCCCAAGGAAGTCCTGCAGGCTGGCTTTTTGCAACGACCATCTGGACCAGCATTGAAGTATCTTCATCTGGTGTAAGAATAAAAAAACCGCTGCCTTTGATGCTGAGGGCTACTACACTGCCTATCTTTAGAGGATTATAAGACTGCTGAGATATATCATCACATGTGGCTTGTCTTACCGTTCCTATCATCCCATGCAGCATATAAAGATCAGCGTCGCACTTTATGAACTTATATGTGTAGGCTATGCCGCCTGCACAGCCTGATACTACAGGTGCATTACAGTTTGGGTTAAGACTACCGCAGCAAAAAGCATCCGCACCAAGGGAACCAAGCCCAACCTTGTATGGAGCTTTGTCATTCGGGTCGACCCATGAATTGCAGTCATAGTTGCTGTAATGATCACAGGCCAAAGCATCCTCGTAGCATGATGTGGAGAACATCTTAAATACATCTATTCCACCCCATCCCATTACTCTGGTATCTGTTTCATTGTTTTGAGGATCGTCCTGATTACAGAGAGTAACTGTTGTTGTGCTATTAACACAAACACCTCCGACCAGTGTTTGTCCAACGGCACATGAGGTATCTGTGGCTATACCGCTGATGCTCCTTTTAGAACCGCCGCTGCATGCATAGAATGTTAAAGCTAAAAATAATAGAGAGATAAGAAGATAGCTTATTTTTTTCATCTAACGTACCTCCAAAACCTTGATCACTACTATTACATTATAACACAGCCCTTAGTAATAATAACTCTCCCGATAAGGTTTAATCAACTACGGTTTAAAGGCCATTATGGTGTACATGGGGCAGCTATAGCGTCTAAACGTTTTCGTATATCTATTTTTTCTTCTACAAGGGCTATGTAAGGCTGCCAATTCAAGGCCATCCAAGCCTTACTGTCTTTTTCAAAATCCGATCTAGCCTGTTTAGCAGCATCGTAAACCGCTTTCAAAGCGTCCAGTTCTGCACACTTTATGGCATCACATGCTTTAACTGCGGCCTCTGCATCTGCTAATGCTTTATCCAGATATGCTTGAGCGGCCTTTTGCTCATCAGCCATAAGTTCATCTATCTTTTTATTTCTTGCATCTAATTCTGCCTTCAGTTTTGAATAATAACCCAGAGGGTCTTTATTAAATGTTTCACACTTTGTCGCTATTTCTGAACCTTTACACAATTTAAAGCTAGATATATTAGCGCAGAAAGTGCATGCAAAGACCGATCTCCATACAAACTTTGGATCAGCGGATGGAGCGCCTTTCAAGGCATCGTTTATCTGTATAAGTCTAAGGGCTTGCATTTGTTTTGCTACATCATCCAAAGCTTTGCCCTGTTTTTCAAATTCACCCCAAGCCAACATAATGTTCTGAGCTTCAGTAACATTATTTTTGAGTGCTTCAAGCTGCTTGACGCCATCAGGCATTTTAAGTATGGCTGAAAGAGATTCAAAGTTTATCTCGTCCAAGATCCCGCTGGAATTAACTACCATCAAGTTATCTATTTTATCAAAACCATAAGCGCACAGCGACGCATAAGAATGAAGGGCTTCTATGCTGCCATAGAACCTTGCGCCAACGTTGACAGGATCATCAGCATAAGATGGATAATCAATAGCAAGGTTAACAAGTTCCTCTATTTTAGCTTCCAGATCAATAACCTCTTGATCTGTATCTAATGCACCAAGTCCTGCAAGTGTTTCTCTCCACTTAACAGCCTGTTCAAGATTAAGCTCGTCAACATTTAGCAAGGATTCTTCACATACAGCACATTTTTCTTTTTCACATGCTGTTGTTTCACCTGTACCGTCACTCGGGGCTAGATCGCCGGAGCCACCATCGTCGCTAGAAGGAGCGACCCTGGATATAGCACCTTCTTTAAGCAATGCCGCACAGGATGCCAGCGAAAGTGCCGCTAAAAAGACTATCATAAAACTGAATACTTTGAATAAACGTACCATTGTGTATCCCTCCTATAGATATAACCACATTACCTATTATGTATTATACAACATGTTGTAATTTTAGTCAATTAAATTATAAACCAAGGATGTCAGGGTTTTGGCTTTAAAATAAAGGGGTACTTAGGTACCTTTCAGCTGTATCGCAAATTATTGTAACTATTAGTTTATTTGAGAACTCTGGTCTCGTTGCCAGATGCTTTGCGGCCCATACGTTTGCCCCTGCAGAGATGCCAGAAAAGACCCCATCAGTACGCATTATAATTTTTGACGTTTCAAAAGCATCCTCTGCCTTTACCTTCAATATCTCATCCAAAAGTGAGGTATCAAGTACTTTTGGAACAAAACCGGCCCCTATGCCTTGTATCTTGTGTGGAGCGGCCTTGCCTCCCGAAAGCACAGGTGAATCAAATGGTTCTACTGCAACTATTTTAACCTTTGGGTCTAGTTCTTTAAGTTTTTTCCCAACTCCAGTGATCGTGCCACCGGTGCCAACGCCTGCAACAAAAACATCAGGCACTCTGCCCAGGTCCTTCACTATCTCAGGTCCTGTGGTCTCGTAGTGGAACTTAGGGTTGGCAGGATTGGAGAACTGGTCCAGCATTACAGAGTCAGGCTCACGGGAGACTATACTCTTTGCCTCCTCTACCGCTCCGCTCATTCCTTTTTCTGCAGGTGTAAGGACTAGTTCAGCGCCTAAGACTGTCATTATCTTCCTTCTTTCTATGCTCATACTTTCCGGCATCACAAGCTTTGTCCTGTATCCTTTTACCGACGCTATGTAAGCAAGAGCTATCCCTGTGTTGCCGCTGGTCGGTTCAACTATGGTGCTGCCCTGCTTTATAAGCCCCCTTCTTTCAGCGTCTATGATCAACGCAAGCCCTAGCCTGTCCTTTACGCTTGCAAGCGGGTTCATGTTCTCCATCTTGACAAATATCCTGGTCCCATTCTTGGACTCTTTAAGCTCTAAAAGCGGAGTATTGCCTATTATCGAGGTT
>JAKLHL010000138.1 GCA_022710165.1 Bdellovibrionales bacterium
AGTTTAAATATTATTTTATAGTCCACGTTGTGAACGACTATAAATTCAGCGAACTTAAGCAACTGGAACATTATCAATATAAAAGTAAAGACCACAACTCCCATGAAAAATGGGATTATAAGTTCTCTAAATATATATTTATAACTAGTTGGGAGCATAATTATAACATTGGCATCCTAAAGCCTTTTGCTTTTAAAGCTACTCGCTTCGCTTCGTCGTATCCAGCATCAGCATGTCTTATAACACCCATTGCTGGATCGCTGTTTAAGACCCTCCTCAACCTATCCTCCGCATCTTTTGTACCATCAGCAACTATTACCATGCCTGCATGCAGCGAATAACCTATCCCAACGCCTCCACCATGATGGAAACTGGTCCAAGATGCTCCATTAACAGAATTAATGGCATAGTTAAGTATCGCCCAGTCAGATATCGCATCACTACCATCCTTCATGGCTTCAGTCTCTCTGTTTGGCGATGCTACACTGCCACAATCAAGATGGTCCCTTCCTATCACGATAGGAGCTTTTACCTTTTTGTCTGCAACAAGCTTGTTAAATAAAAGACCAGCTTTTTCCCTCTCTCCATATCCAAGCCAACATATTCTTGCTGGAAGGCCCTGGAATTGTATCCTCTTTTCCGCCATATCTAACCACCTGTGCAACTTCTCGTTGTTTGGGAAAAGTTCCCTAATAGCATCGTCGGTAACCTGTATGTCTTGAGGATCACCAGATAATGCCACCCACCTGAACGGACCTTTACCTTCACAGAATAAAGGCCTTATATATCTGGGTACAAAACCCTCAAAAGCAAAAGCATTTTTAACGCCGGCTTTAACCGCCTGGGCCCTTATGTTATTACCATAATCAAAGACTTCAGCTCCTAATTTCTGCATCTCAAGCATGCTGTGGACTTGTTCCCCCATTGTCCTGATGGCTTCTATTTTATATTTCTCTGGATCTTTTTTCCTTAGATCCAAGGCCTGTTCAAAACTCATTTTGTTAGGGACATAGCCGTTCAACTCGTCGTGTGCAGATGTTTGATCTGTAACTATATCTGGGATCAAGTTCCTTTCCAAAAGTCTCTTATAAAGATCTGCCGCGTTGCCATGATAACAGACTGACAAAGCTTTCTTCGATTTTTTATACGAAAAAGCCTTGTCTATTGCTTCATCGATATTTTCACAGACCTCGTCTAGAAAGCCTTGTTTTATCCTTTTGTTTATTCTGCTTATATCCACTTCTGCGCCCAAATAGGTGGCGTTTCCCATTGTGGCAGCAAGAGGCTGAGCACCACTCATTCCACCCATTCCACCAGATAATATCAAAAGGCCGGAAAGGTCTTCTTTACCACTGACTCTTTTACCAGCCTCTATAAAAGATTCATATGTACCCTGTATAATGCCTTGAGTGCCTATATATATCCATGAGCCAGCTGTCATCTGGCCATACATAATAAGGCCTTTTTTTTCTAGTTCATCGAAATATGACCAATCCGCCCACTTGGGGACTAAATTAGAATTTGCTATAAGCACCCTTGGCGCGTCCTTGTGAGTGGGTATAACGGCGATGGGCTTCCCAGATTGCACCAATAAGGTTTCATCACTACCAAGGGTCTTAAGTGTTTCAATTATCTTCTCATAAGACTGCCAATCCCTGGCAGCTTTACCTCTCCCGCCATACACTATGAGGTTGTCGGCATCCTCTGCTACGTCTGGGTCAAGATTGTTCATTATCATCCTATAGGCAGCTTCTTGGACCCATCCTTTACAACTTAGAGTGTTGCCCCTGGGAGCTTTTATTATCCTAGTCAACTTTTACCTCCTTGAGAATTTCGCCACTCCTGATTATCGAAATAACTGATCCAATATCTTTAGAAATATTTCTATCCTCGGTCAAGGGTGATACTTTTTCTCTCACAAGGTCCATGACTGTTTTAAGTTGAGGTGATGGTTTGAGGGGTTCCCTCTTGGAGCAAGCCTCCACGGCAGATAAAAGCTCTATAGAAAGAACAGCCTCTGTATTCTCTATAGTCTTCAATAGTTTCCTTGCTCCGGTAGCTCCCATGCTAACGTGGTCTTCTTTGTTGTTGCTAGTAGGTACGTTATCAACGCTGGATGGATGTGAAAACACCCTGTTCTCGTTCACAAGGGACGCTGCGGTATATTGAGCTATCATAAGTCCGCTATTAAGGCCGCTCTCGCTGGCCAAATAAGCACTAAGCCCACCATTAAATGCTGGAGTAAGCAATTTATCTGTTCTTCTCTCGCTAATACTTGAAAGTTCAGTCATTGCCATGGCTGCAAAATCCAAAGCGAGTGCTATTGGTTCACCATGGAAATTACCACCAGATATTATTGCATCATCAAAGACCAGCGGATTATCAGTAACAGAATTTATCTCAACAGAAAGGACCTTCCGCAGATAAGATATAGCATCCCTAACAGCTCCGTGTACCTGCGGTATGCATCTAAAAGAGTATGGGTCTTGGACCCTTGGGCATTCAGCGTGGGCAGAAGATATCGTACTGCCTTTAGACAACTTAAGAAAGTTATCTGAGACCTTTCTCTGTCCGTCGTGAGGTCTTAATTCACTTATTCTTTTGTCGAAGGGAGAAAATGTCCCTGCAACACCCTCTAACGACAGAGCCCCTATTATATCGGCATGTTTTGACATACATTCCGCTTTATAAAGCGCTACACAGCCTAAGGCTGCCATATATTGTGTGCCATTTATCAGGGCCAAGCCCTCTTTTGCCTCCAGTTCAAGAACGGGGCCTTTGAGCTCTTTTATTACTTCCAGCGACCTTCTTTTAGAGCCTTTATAAAAGACCTCCCCTTCTCCAAGGAGCGATAACGTTAAATGTGCAAGCGGGGCAAGATCACCGCTAGCGCCAACCGACCCCTTCTCTGGTATGCATGGTGTAATATCGTTGTTCAAAAAGAACAGAATGCTGTTTATGACCTCCATCCTAACGCCGCTATAACCAAGACTTACGTTGTGAGCTCTCAAAAGCATCATAGCCCTTACATACTCTTCGTCCAAAAGATCACCAACCCCTGCGCTGTGAGACCTTATAAGATTAACCTGCAATTGTTTGAGCTTATCAGGGTCTATCTTTATATCGCTAAGTGACCCAAACCCAGTGTTTATACCGTATACGGCTTTATTGCCTCCAACTATATCATCTACTATCTTTCTACTTTTTTGTACCCTGTCCTTAACAGAACTGTCGATCTCTACAACGACCTCTTTATCAAAAGATACACTTATTACATCTTCTATGTTTATAGGCTTGCCTATCTTTATTATCTTTTTCAATTTAAGCCCCTTTTGCCAAAAGATTCTGTATGGCCTTTAATGGATCCGCCGAACCGAATATGGCATTACCAGCAACAATAAGTTCAGCACCAGCATCAGTGCACGACTTAATATTCTCTTCGTTAACCCCGCCATCGAGCTCTATGATAAAATCAAGTTTCTTTTCTTGTTTTATCTTTTTCAATTCTTTTACTTTGTCCAGTACGGATGAGATTAACTTCTGGCCACCAAATCCGGGGTTCACCGTCATAACAAGGACAAGATCAAAAGCACCATAAAGGAATTTTATCGTTGAGATGTCGGTTGCCGGGTTTAATGATATCCCAGCCTTAACACCCTTGGATTGGATGTATCTTAGCAACCTTTCTGGGTGCTTGGTGGCCTCCACATGAAAGGTTAGCATGTCTGCACCAGCCTCTATGAACTGGTCTACGAACTTTTCTGGTTCTTTGACCATAATATGCACGTCTAGCGGAAGCTTAGTTGTTTTCTTTATAGACTTTACTACTGGAGCACCTATCGTTATGTTTGGGACGAAATGACCGTCCATAACGTCTATGTGCAAACAATCGACGCCCTTAACCTCTACTTTCTTTATATCCTCACCAAGGTTGGAGAAATTAGCAGAAAGTATTGATGGAGATAATTTAAACATTTTCAAACCTCATCCCTTTATTTATTTTATAGCCGTTAACGAACTCGATACTCGTCATTTCCCTTTTACCAAAAGGCTGGACCTTTTCAACCAAAACAACACCGTCGCCGGCAGCAACGGCGATCACGCCCTCTTTCTTCATAATATCCACAACCTCACCGTTTGCGTATCTCGAAACATCACAACCACACCAAGATGTTTTTATTAACTTTATCCCGGTATTATTGACCTTTGTCTCGGCAACAGGCCAAGGGTAAAGGGCCCTCACCTTGTCGTGGATCGACTTTGCTTTTTCAGACCAATTGATCCCTTTTTCAGACGAACTGACCTTGTCAGCATAACTTGGCTCAATTTTAGTGGCTGTTTGTGGCAATATCTTTACCTTGCCGTTTAAATAGTCAGGGATTATTGATATTAAAAGTTCCGTGCCCTTTTTTATAAGCTTCCATGTTAATGTCTCGGTGTTGTCATCATCAAGTATTTCTACTTTTTCCTGAGCTAC
>JAKLHL010000139.1 GCA_022710165.1 Bdellovibrionales bacterium
GCTGTAAGGGAGCTTTGTTCTTTTTATGGAGTCTCCTATGATGAGCTTATTAAATTCTTGGACGAACTCTCAGGATCTCTCGGCTATATGGATGAAAAATTTATCAGAAAAGGTATGAAAGAGCTTATGAAGCTCACTGGGTTTGATGCGAAGGTAGATATATTTGTTATGACAAAAAAGACCCCAGAGAAAGAGTTAAAGGACGCGGAAAAAGAAAAAAACGATGCAGAAATAAAGAAAGGGAAAAGGGAAGTAGAGATCCGTCTTAAAGAACCTGTGGTGCCAAAAGAAAGATCTAAAGTAGAGATATCTCAGGTCAAGATACAGAGCTTCAAGGAAATAGTAAAGGGCAGGATATTAGACTATTACTCAAAGAACTATCCACATCTTAAGACCTCACTTTATGGGAAAAATTTTGATAATCTTATAAAATTCGCTATCTTGTCCCAAATACCAAATATGGAAAAAAGGAACTTCAAACTGGATCCTGGTCTGACAGAGATCTTATTCGGTACTGAGGAATATAACTGGGCTGACGGCGCTATAGCTCTGTCTTATTCAATGGACAGCGAGCTTATACACCCTGCATCGATGCAGATGTTCACTGTAAGGCTTTTGAGCAATGTATCAGGTCAGTTATGGGTTAACAGCGGTTCAGAAAATGGAGCTTTGTCCTGTATGCCTTTTGAGGAGTTTATGGGTAAAGAAGGGGCTTCCCAAAAAGTGATAATAAGAGCGGCAGAAGAGATGCTCCCAAATGCAAGTTCTGCAAGGGAACTTAATATGTATAGAAAGGCCAGCGACAGACTGGTCAACATAAAGAATGGGTTTTGGCCTGCGCTAGAATATAAAATAGTGCCTAATGACAGCAAAGCCAACTCGTTGATGAGAGTTTATTCGGGTATTGAAAGTGATAACCTCTTTGAACTGCTACAGGAAGTGTTAAAGGTCATGGCGAACAACATAGAAGATGAGGTCTACTTTGGAGAGGAAGAGTTCAAGCTTTGGTTCGATGAGAACCTGTATGAATATCTTTTGGACTTTAACGAGACCTTGGAAGTGACCAATCCGCAAAAAGAGGATGTTGAGTTCGCGATCCTTGCTGTGAGCGCATTGGTGTTCTATTCCCACAATAGCGCACTAAGCAAGCCAATAATAACAAGGGGAGCATTCTTGAAGGTCATACATGCAAAGAACGATCTTGGGTTCGGCAATGACCACTTTATGCAGGTCTTTAACGGCCAAATAAATAACTATAACATCGCTGGAGTAAAGCAGTTCCCTGCATTACTGTCAAAAGGCTATTACGGCCTGATCAAGTATTAAAATACCAGTTGCATACCCTTTTTGCTGAGCCTATATTAAGAGCCTGTTGAGGTGAACAGGCTTATATGAGTAAAAAAATAAAAGTTGGTATCCTTGGATGTACGGGGCTAGTGGGACAGCGCCTCATAGAATCGCTGAGCGGACATCCATTATTTGAAGTGACAGCCCTTTTTGGAAGGGACGAAAAACAGGGAAAGACTTACTACGACGTAGTTAACTGGGTCTGTGAGTCAAAACTAGACAGGCGAATTGCGGAACTAAAAATATCATCCGTTCATGACAACAAGGCCTGTGAGGGCATAAGTCTTTTCTTTTCTGCACTTTCTGCAGATGCAGCTAACACTGTAGAGGCTGATCTTAGGGGCAGGGGCTACGGCGTTGTCTCTAACGCAAAATCATTCAGGATGGAGAAAGAAGTTCCTCTTTTGGTGCCAGAGATAAACGCACAGAGCATTGAACTAGTCGCTGAGCAAAAGAAAAAATATAACGGCGGTTTTATCGCCACTAATCCTAACTGCTGTGTGATAGGGATAACTTTGGCCCTTGCTCCAATAGAAAAGACCTTGGGCCTTCAGGGCTTGAACATAGTTACCATGCAGGCTTTGAGCGGTGCGGGGCTTCAGGGCCTCAGCAATCCGCAGGCCAAAGCTAACGTGATACCTAACATATCAGAGGAAGAGGATAAGATAAGGCAGGAACTTCCAAAAGTATTTTCCAGATCGGACATAGACATAAAGGTCAGGGTGAACAGGGTTCCTGTCGTAGATGGCCACACTTTTGTTATATGGTTCAAGACCAAAAAAGCTTCAAGCAAGCAGGACATCTTAAAGCTTTGGGAAACATACAAGCCTGCCTGCGGTGTTATGCCTTCAATAAGCACAGAGCCTCTTTACAAGGTTTACGATGCTGATAACTTCATGCCTCAGCCTAAGGTAGATGCATCGTACATGAAAGGCATGGGCACCTCCGTTGGAAGACTGGAACAGATATCAAATACTGAATTCTGTGTTACTGCAGTCTCTAACAATATAGTAAGAGGTGCGGCCGGAGGCACTATCCTTATCGCTGAAACTCTTTATGACAGGGGGATGATAAATGTATAAGTCTTATAAGGTCGCTGATAATTTTTACTGGGTAGGGGCCATAGACTGGAACCTGAGGGACTTTCACGGATATACTACAGAGAAAGGTTCTTCTTACAATGCTTTCCTGATGATGGATGAGAAAATAACCCTTTTTGATACTGTAAAACCTCATTTTGCAGATGAGATGTTGGAAAGGATAAGTGACCTTGTTGAACCTAAAAAGATAGATTACATAATAGTTAACCACGTAGAGATGGACCATTCCGGTGCACTTGCAAAGGTGGTCGATATCATAAAACCTGAAAAGTTGATCTGTTCTGCCAAGGGAAAAGAAGCGATGCTTGCGCATTTTAAACGCACAGACTGGCCTTACCACGTCGTAAAGACCGGTGAAAGTATCAGCCTGGGAAAACATAACGTTACCTTCATAGAGACACCTATGCTTCACTGGCCTGACAGCATGTTCTCTTACATAAATGAGCAGAGGATACTCGTCTCTAGCGACGCTTTTGGACAGCACTGGGCGACAAGCGAACGTTTTGATGACGAAGTGGACTTTGGGGAATTGATGTTCCAATCAGGAAAATACCTTGCGAACATCTTGATGCCTTACTCAAACCTCATACAAAAGCTCCTAAAGGACGTTACAGCCTTGGGGATAAAGATAGACCTTATAGCGCCTGACCATGGACTTATGTGGAGAAAGAACATCCCCGCAATAATAAAGGCATACGATGAATGGAGCAGGCCGACCTTGAGGAACAAGGCTGTGGTGGTTTTTGATACCATGTGGAAGAGCACGGAATTGATGGCACAGCAGGTGGCAGAAGGCTTGATGAGCAAGGGTGTTATAGTAAAGTTCATGAAGCTCGGGGAGAACGACAGGAGCGAGGTAATGACCGAGGTCTTGGATTCAAAGGCGGTAATAGTAGGCTCATCCACACTTAATAACGAGATGCTCCCAAGGGTGGCAGACATGCTGACCTATATGAAAGGATTAAAACCTACAGGAAGGATAGGGGCCTGTGTGAACTCATATGGCTGGAACCCTGCCGTGATAAAAAAGATCAACGCTGAACTTGAATCATGCGGGATAAAACTTGTTGATGAAGGTATCGCAGTAAAATATGTGCCAGAACAAAATGATCTTAAAAAATGCTTTGATATGGGCGTTAAAATAGCAGCGAATATAAAAGACTAAAACAATTTAAGCACGTCCTTAATATTTTTTAAGACTAGGCCTCCGTTTTTGACCAAACTAAAACCTCGTCTCGCTAAAATCGCGAACTCGCCTTTAGGCTCGGACAACGCGATTTTTTAACGCTCATCTCGGTTAGTATGGTGCCCAAAAACTCCGGATAGTCTTAAAAAACATTAAGAATGTGCTTTTTTTATTTAGTCTTCTTGCTTTTCTGGTTCGAGTTCGTCGTAACGCTTGTTTATCCTTAGGATGCTGTAGAGTATCCTTCTAAGATGGTAGCTCATTCTTTGCATGTTGTAGATGAGGTCCATAAGCAGCATCCCGTGATCTGCGCTTAGTTTGCCGCTACTCATCATCTCATTGATCTCTAGCACCTGGTCTTTGTACATTATCTTCTCGCCGCGTTTACTGCTGGCTATGATACTCTCTGCAAGGTCAGGGTCATCGTTCTTAAGCGCTTCATAGACCCTGTCATATTCGTTAACTATGTATTTTTTGAAATTATCTATGGTGATGATCGAATATGTGTCCAGTTCGTGCTTTTCGAACCTGGTGTAAGAGGTGTTATCAACTATGTTCTCTATGTGGTCGGCGATCCTTTCAAAGTCATTCATTATCTCCCTGTAGGAGTTAAGCATTAGCGCCTGATAACCTGTAAGCTCGGTCTTGGATATCTCCATTATGAAATTGAAACTATTTAACTGTATGCGGTCCACTTCTTTTTCCATGTCATATGCGCACTGCATCTTGCCAAGGTCCTTTATGGCAACGCATTTAAAGGCAGTATCAAGCATCTCTTTAGTGAGGGAGCCCATCTTTATTATGGCGTTCTTTACGGAACTTATC
>JAKLHL010000014.1 GCA_022710165.1 Bdellovibrionales bacterium
GGGAATTCACACCTCCTAGGAAGCACGGGAATATACCGCTATAAAAAATAACTACGACGGAGTTTAAGATGTTTAAAAGGGTTTTAATAGCTAACAGGGGTGAAGTCGCGAACAGGATAATATCCACCTGCCTTGATCTTGGGATAGAGACTGTAGCCGTATATTCAGAGGACGACAGGTCCCTCCATTATTTGAACAGGGCGGACCAGGCTTACTGCATAGGAAAGGGCCCGGTTTCTAACAGCTACAAGAACATAGATGCCATTATGGCTGTTGCAAAAATGTGCAACGCAGATTGTGTACATCCCGGGTACGGTTTCTTGGCAGAAGAACCGGAGTTTGCAAAAATATGTGCTCAGAACAAACTTGCTTTCATAGGGTCTGATAAAGAACAGCTTGAACTTTTGGGCAATAAGATAAAAGTCAGGATGAACGCAAAGAAGCTTGATATAGACGTAGTCCCATCATCCGAAACAGCTATAAGTGATGTTAAAGAAGGGATGAACGCTGCAAAAAAACTTGCTTATCCCGTTATCATAAAACCCGTTAGCGGCACACACGCAAGAGGCATAAGAAGGGTGGACAGCGAGGCTGGTTTTGAAAAGGCCTTTATTGCGACGCAGATAGAATCAAACGTGGTCCTTAACGACAACACTCTTGTAATAGAGAAAGCTATAGAAGGAGCAAAGCATATAGAGGTTACAGTATTAAGGGATAAGGGTGGAAGGATGCTTTGTCTTCCAGAGATAGACTGCTCTATTCAGCGTAGATATTTAAAGATAGCAGCAGAAACTCCAGCGCCTAGTATCAGTGATCCTGTAAGAAAGAAAGTAAGGGATTGGTCAGAGAAACTTGCAGTTTCTTTGAACCTTACAGGGCTTGCTACTTTTGAGTATCTTGTAAAAGGCAACGACGTTTTCTTTTTGGAAGTTAACCCAAGACTGACAGTTGAACATTCGGTTACAGAGATGGTCACAGGGCTCGACCTTGTGAAACAGCAGTTCCTTATATCGGCGGGTGAGCCCCTTGAGATACACGGCAAAGACATAAAATGCAGAGGTAATGCTATTCAGTGCAGGATATATGCTGAAGATCCAGAAACATTTGAACCAAAGATAGGCAAAGTTAACGATGTCTTTATTCCGATGGGCCCTAATGTAAGACATGAGCTTATAGCTCATTCAGGCTGGAAGATACCAATACACTACGACCATATGCTCGCAAAAATGACCGTATGGGGCCAGGATAGGCTCTCAATAATAAACAAGATGACGCACCTGCTAAAGGACTATTTTTATTCAGGTATTATAACCAATATCCCTCTTCAGAGGCAGGTTTTTGGGTCAAAACAGGTCCAAGGCGGGACTTATGATGTTGACTTTATGAGGTCAAATTTTGTATTTAGCAGGCAGGAACCTTTAGAGAACTTTAAACAGGCGATGAAGATGGCAACGGCCATAAGGATATACAAAGAGGAAGAGGCAAAGAGAGGTGAAATTTCTTTCACAAGCACTCCGGTCAGCACGTGGACCAGAGAGATAGGAACAGGGAGGCTGTAATGATAGTTGAAATATCATTGGATAACGAAAAGAAAGAAAAAGTTAGGGTCAAGAAAGAGGATGGCAAGTTCTTTTTGAGCTTCCTGGACAGGAAGGACAGCGCCCCTGTAGAGGCTAACTTTGAGGAGTGCGGAGAGTTCTATTCAATAATAATAGAGAACAAACCTTATCTTGTTAAGTTCGTTGAAGAAGGCAACCTTTACACAGTGACTTCTGGCACCTACACATCAAAGATAGAGGCCGAGGACCAGAGCAAAAGGCTTAGAAGAGAGATAAGGGAAACATATTCCGTTAAGGTAAACTTTATGGAGACACGTATCCCTGGAAGGATAATGGAAGTTATGGTCGAGAAGGGACAAGTGGTAAAGAAGGGCGATGAACTTTTTGTACTTGAGGCCATGAAGATGGAAAACAGGATCTTTGCACCAAGGGATGGAGTCATAAAGGACGTGACGGTCAAGAAGGGCGACATACTTGCGATAGGGCACAAACTTTTAGTGTTCGAAGACGTAAATTAATAAGGAGATATAAAATGGCAGAACAGCTTTTGAAGGACAAGGTAAGAGAAATACTTAATCAGATAAGACCAGCGCTTCAGGCTGACGGCGGAGACGTTGAGCTTGTTGATGTCACTGAGGATGGAATAGTCCAGATAAAATTAAGGGGCGCATGTGCACACTGCATGGGTGCCGTAATGACCTTAAAGAACGTCGTAGAAGCAAGGCTTAGGGCCGCAATACCAGAAGTAAAAGGTGTTGAAAGGGTCGGCTAAGTATTTGCCTATGGAGTGACGTTGGCTGCCGATCCAACGACCTCGCTTATTATTTTTCTGTTAGAATCAATGCTTATTTCTACCCAGCCTTCCCCTGGTTTATAGAGGAAGTTCCTGGTTATCTGTTCTGGCGCGATGTTGCTGGTTGATATCCATGCATCATAATCCCATTTGAATGCATCTTTTTTAGCATAGCTTACGATTATGATCTCTCCGTCTTTCCTTCTTGCATCACTAAGTCTTTTGAAAGCATATCCTGCGGCGTCATTTTGGCTGCTGGTGAAGCATATCTCGTAGGAATAATCCGGTCTTCCGTCGATCCCTATCCTTGTTCTTGGTATATTAACGTCCCTTGTAAGAAAACCCTCTTGGGATATTTTATAAAGTGCCTCTTCATTCTTTATTGTCATACCCCTTGCGACCTCGTTCTCTCCAAGAGGCGGCAGTGTGTTAAGGTCCCTTTTAAAGAGACCGTCCTCGTAACCGATGTTCTTTTTGTTGATCACAAGCCTGTACTCTGAGAGCAGGTCGTCTGGCGCTCCTGTTATTATCTTGCCTCTTGGTTTTATGGTGCTGATAACTGCTTCTGAACTTACAACTTCTATTTTACCAGCTTCTCTTATTGGCATTTGGACTAGAGGTTCGTTGACTACAGGTGTTGTGGTGGTCGTGGTAGTAGTAGTTGTTGTTCCGGTACCACCTCCCTCTACTTTTGTTATACCCTTGCCTACAGGTGTCTCTATGACCTTTGTGGTCGTAGTACCGGTCTTACTTACTGTCTTTACAGTAGTCCCTGTCGCCACTTTAACAGGGCTTGTCTTTACTACAGGCTCTATTTTTGGTTTTACTTTTTTAAGTTTTCTTACCTCTACGACCTTGGTTATGACCTTTTCTGTCTTGATAGCAGGAAAGGCTTTTTGCATCATTTTTGCTATACCCTTGAGTGCTTGGAAAATGAACTTTCCTGCTACAAGGAAGGCCCAGTCAAAGGTATACCAGGTTATAACGAATATCATTGCCTGGTTAACATAGCTTTGTATCCTTTCATTATATTTTGCTACGTCTATGTAGTCTGCTACTTCTTGTCCAGAACCACAATAAATATATGGCGTAGAATTGTTCATGTAATATTTAGTATGGCAGCCGCAGTTGCCAAGTAGAGCTGATCTTGCCGCGTCCCTGAGCTCAAGTTCAAGCCCGCTGTCCATGAGCCCGTTGCTTACTGTTTTTAAAAGTATCCATCTTGGGGATGACGCATTTCCCTCTTTCTTATAAACACATTTACCAGCTGCCGCCATTACAAAGGCAGAAGCAATCTTCATGTCTTTATCACCGTATAGTGTGTTTACAAGTACATCAACTTCTATTGGTGTTCCGTAGGCGTATTTGTCATTTACAAAGTTAGAAAGAGTATTGAAATCTTTTTTATATCCAAGTTGTTCTGCTATCTCTCCCTGCAATTTTCCGAGGTTCTCATCAAGACTTATGGTCCTTTTTGCATAACCACTCTTTTGTTCTATAGCCTCGTTGGCTAGTTTTCTTAAATACTCTGTAGATTTTGAACCCTTGGAATATGCGAGCCCTCTTATTGCGGCCCTTGCAACTTCAAGCCTATCATCCTCGAGCCAGTTGGCAGCGGCTACTCCGTAGCTTGCAAGTTTGTATAGCATTTGATCAACGGCGTCTGAATTGTGGCAGACACCTGAGTAGGTTATGGCAAGAAGGTAAGGTTCTTTTTGTATTCCCTCTAGATCACCCTTTGCAACAGAAGCAGAAATGGCTTTTTTATCTTCCTCGGTCTGCTGGCCGTTTATACATATTTCACCAATTATATGTACTGCGAGGCTTCTGTTCTTCTCTACAAGACTTCCTCTTGCAAGGCCTCTTATGGTCTTCATGGCTTCTTCTTGGTCTTCGATGTATTCAGCACTTTGCAGCGTAGCTATTGCCGTAGTAAGGCTTAGACTCTCATTAAATACGTCAGATTTATATTGAGTTATTGCTGGGTTCTCCAGGTCCCTCTGTGTGGTCTCTGAAGGCAGGTTCAATTCTTTCTGGAAATCATATTTTGGTATGAATTCCTCTGAACCCTGCGCATACAATTCCTGTAGAGGCAGTACAAAGCATACTATCAAGATGGCGGCTATTATCTTCATCTTAAGAATGCACCTCCACCTGTATTGTATTTATCCATCAAAGGCGGTGCGTCTTCTTTGAATTTAGGCGGTGTTTTCCCCTCGGCCTTATATATAGACCTTATTCTGTCCTTAAAGAACTCATTTGCCTTGAAGCTAGATTGATTTTCTGACATCTCTTTTACGCTCATCACTATAAGGTCACCATCTTTCTTGAAAGAGATGGTGCCATATCCGTACCACCACTTTTCATTGGTCCTTAGTCCGTGAGGCTGGCCATCGTTAGCCCATGTTACAGGGTTTCCCTCATCTGCAGAGATGAAGTATTTTGGATTCTCAACTTTACCCTGAGCAGACATCTCTATAAGCTCGTCTATTTTTTGAGAGTTCATTTCCTGTATGCCCCAGTTCTTATGTATGCCATGGAAATCTGTATCGTATGGAAGATCAGACATATTATAATGAGGCTTTCTTGTTTGTGGTTCGTATCCGCTCTTCCAGTATTTTGGGTTATCGGCGGTAAAGACCGTAGGCTTTATCGCCTTATTCATGTTGGCAATATAGTCATTAAGGTATAACTCGGTGTTGAATTTTACACCCGGGATTCGAGTGCTTACCCTGCTGATCTTTCCTGCGGTGAACTCTATATTCCCATAATCGACGTAGCCAAGTTTTTCTACCGTTCTTCCTGCGTCGTCGACAGCTTCTATTTTTACCTTTGATAGCCAATTCAAAAAGTCCTGATGCTGTCTGCTAGAGAAGCTTATATATATGTTCTGGTCAGGCGTTACATAGTAGCGGACCATGCTTACATCATTATCTATCAGCCATTCATAAGCGCTGTTATAGGTCTTACCCTTGCTTTGCAGAGTCGTGACACTGCCGCCAAATTCATCGCTGAACTTTTGCATTAGATCATCAAAGCTGTCTCTGTCATGGCTTTTTTTATACTCAAAATATTTTAACTCTTTTTGTCCGGACCAGTACTTGGCGTCATCCATGTCTGGTGTCTTAAATACGTTCTTTTCAGTCTGCAATGTGAGTACAGGTTCATTTTTGATAACCTTCTCTTTTGTTGTTCCTTTTTCTGTTGTTTTAGAGCCGCCTTCTGCAGATGTTAAAGGTTTCTCTTTTGGTGTTTCAGGGGGTGTTTCCTTGTATTCCTTGAAAGCTTCTACTTTCTTAGACTCGGTCTTTACAGGCCAGCCGGCACTTGTTTTGGCTTCACTTAACATCTCTTCATAAGCCTGGAAGCTGTTGCTCTTATCGTTGTAACTATAAGCGGTCCTCATGTCTGGCTTTCCGCTGGAGTATCTGTAGAATTTACCGTCTATATTTATGTACCACCTGTCATCTATCCCATATATTATGTCGTCACCTAGCACGCCCTTATCGAGCATTGGGTCCATCAAGTTCCTGCTTTTAAGAGTGCTGTTCTTTACGCCGTTGTTCTTAAGAAGACTTGCAAGTTCTTCTTTGGCGCTGATATAGGCATTAAGCTTTTCGCTGTTCTTTATTCCTATTGGTCCTTTGGTGGTGTGAAGTTTTTCCATGGACTTCATCATTTGATCAAAACCTTTGGTCTTTGATGTTATGCCTGCTGCATTTAGCTCTGCCATGAACGTTGCGTAGGCCTCTGCCTTACTTGGATCGGAGAGTGCTTTCGTTATGAAGGTGTATTCTTTTACCATAGGGAGGAAACTTTTTGCCGCGACCTGTAGTCCAAAAGGCAGGGCTAGGAAAGCGGTGCTTGTTACAGCCTCTGTTATTGCAGAGCTCTGATCTTCCTTGGCTTTATTGTAAGCTTCATAGCTAGCAACAGCATCCTTGTTCTCTGTTATCCCACCTATCTGTGCAAATTCAGCTTCTGTAACTGCCTGGCTGTAATTAATCCCTGCGTTGGTGACTATTATGGCTGTACTAACAGTAAATACGGCCCATGAGTTAACTACAGCTGATAGTGCCGCAAGTACTGAACCTGCAGGAGCACCTATTCCCGTTAATGCAAGTATGCCTCCGGCAACTGCAAGAACGCCCGCAGCGATGCTTATTATTTGGTTCCTTAGGTCATCATTCTCGTCCTGTATAAGCACCTCTTCTATGAGCTTTGTGGTCAGAAGATATTCTCTTGAGCTTGGAGGCTGTACAGAAGGGCTTTGCTTAAAACCCAAGGTGTACTTAAGGAGATACTCTACAAGGGTCTCTTTCTTTTTTTCGAACCTTTCCTTGTCTTCCATAGCCTCTATTAAGGAGTTCTTGTTGTCTACCAGCTCTTTTACGCTATCGCTTGCATGCTTTTGGAGCTCCATCGTTGCTTTTAAGAGGAGCTCTTTTCTTTCCGTCTTGTCTGACGGTATTGGCTGCATCTCGAACAAGGAGCTGCCACTTATACACTCATTTATATCAAACCTTCCGACGTCACTTGCAAAGGTGTCGGAGAACATAAGGTTGAAATATTTTGTCTTAATCAGCTGTTGGTAAACATATTGCGACGCTTTTAGGCTTGCCTGAAATGATATCTCTTTTCTTTTCTCTGCGGCCTCTTTAACCTCTGTTGGCACATTGTTATCACTATATACGCCCGCGGCCCTTGGGTTATCCCTTCTTAATATCCTTCTTTGCTCAGTAGTTTTATCGTCGTAAAGTTGCCCGGCCTTTAAGTACCTTCCCTGTGCCGCCTGACAAAAATGATTTACTTTTGTTATTACATTATTGAACTCCTGGCTGTTTAGCTCCATTGCAGCTTCATTGAAGAACCAGGTAACCTGAGTGCAAGGGATCTTTTCTATATATAGGTCTATTGCACCATTAACGACCTTTGAAACCTCGCTGTTAAGGTCGGTTATACTAGGCGAAGTTATCTTTAAGTAATTTAGCAGCTTTTGTTTTCTGTTGGAACATCTGTCGTAATCGGTGAAACTCTCGAACATGGCTATTGACGAGATGACTGACTGGACCAAAGCATTTACGTAGACCCTGTTGTATAAGTCATCCATTGCTTTTTTTGAATTCTCGAACTCAAGCAAGTTATCCAAGTCGCTGTTTATCTGGCTCTTGAATATATCATCCATCTCTGTTTCAGAATTATAGACGCCGTCAGGGAGTGTTTCTTCGAACAGTGTCCTTCTTGCTTTATTCTTGTGCTTGCTTGTTAGATAGTTGGAAGAATATGGTACATAGTCCTTTATGAATGTAAGTTCGTCGGCCTTAAGGCAGGTGAAAGGGAATTCTTCGAATTTGCAGTAGACCTTTTTGTTGTACATCCTTAGGTCTATCCAAGGATTTTGACCGTACTTTGCGCAATGGATGTCGTCTATTTTTACATAAATATTACCTTCACTGACCAGCTCTCCTTTTTTTGGAATATATAAGAAATGTTTCTGTTGGCTGCTTTGCTCAAGCGACATCATTTGAATGGACTTGTCGTTGATCATCTCGTTGTAATCAAGATAGCATTTCCTTGGAGGTGCTATCTGGATACCACCTGTAACAACGAAGTTATCTTTTGGGAACTCGATCGTACCATTTCTGTCCAAGCTGAAGAATTTTACAGAGGAAAACAGTGTTTTTGTGCTTCCTGCATATTCAGGTGTAAAAACGCTTCCCCTAGCGTCTAATATATTCGATGGGACGGCAGTCTTTATGAAAACGCCACCGGTCGCCTCTTGCGGTATCAATATCCATTCGTAACCTTCTGGGAGTGATTCTTTTTCTGCATCAGCCATGAGGTCATAGAATTCATCGTTAGGTCCGCCTAGCACAACGTTCTGTTGAGAATAAAGGGCCCCTGCCGTCAAGACAGAGATTAGAAGTACAGCGAACTTTGGACAAATCAACTTCATGAACATCCATATCGGAATTTTTAAGGTAAAACTTTAGAGTTATTAATAAGGATATATCAATTGAATATTGATAATATTATGGCGCAGTGTTCCAATTCTGAATGCTTGCAGAGCCTTTGCCTATAAGGATCTGGCAGAAAGCCCCGGTCTTTACCTTGCCGTTTTGGGATACTTTTCTTTGCTCACGGTCCAGGACCAGCCAAAAATGCTTTAAGACACCATTACTTGTTACAGCGACTATATTCTTTGCATCCTTGTGTGCTGTCCTTATGTGTTCCATAAAACTTTCAACCTTTGCTATGGTCTCTTTTTGTGAACCACCCCAGTTGCCCTTATCCTTTGGAGGCCATGATGCATGGTCTTCCCAGGCCTTTACAAGGTCCTCTCCAAAAAGTTCGATGGTCTTTTTTGTATCGAGTCCTGACCAGTTGCCATAGTCCAGCTCATTCAATCTTTCGTCTATTGTTGGGCCGGTTTTTAAACCTGTTACCTTGCATATTATTTGAGCATATTCCCTGGTCCTTTTTAATGCCCCGCAGTATACAGCGTCGGGTACTAACTTGTTGCTTATAAGATGTTCGGCTAATCTTTCTGCCTGTTCCTTGCCTTTTGAAGTTAAAGGTATGTCGTTCTTTAAACCCACCCAGTAAGGTGTTTCGTTCGGTTCAAAAGTATTTCCGTGTCTTGCGAGGATGAGGTTCAAAACAGCTCTCCCTCTTTGTTTATGATATCTTCAACAATATTAACATCTTCCGGCCTGTCTACTGCCCAGTGGCTGCGGCCTTTATACTCGACCTCGACGACACGTATTTTCATGCCGTTCTCAAGTGCCCGTAATTGTTCAAGCTTTTCTGCCTCTTCGAGCGGGGTGGGTTTAAGGCTCACGTATTGTCTTAGGGCCTCTAATTTATATCCGTATATACCTATATGGCGATAAAGTCCCTCGCTGGAAGCATCCTTGTCCCTGTTAAAAGGTATCCTTGCCCGCGAAAAATAAAGTGCGTCTTTTTTAAGATCAAAGACGACCAAGGTGCCGCCGGCCTTTGAATCTTTTGAAAGCCTTACTGCCGGGGTCGCTATCTTTACGTCCTTATTGTTTTTGAGTTCAGATATTACAGCCTCTATTATCCATGGAGGTGTGAGTACTGCATCGCCCTGTAGATTTATTACAAGCTCAGGTTTTATTTTAAGCTCATCAACGGCTTCCATGACCCTGAAAGACCCGTTGGGACAGGACTCGCTTGTCATTACAGCCTTGGCGCCAAAACTTTGTGCGTGATCAAAGATCCTTTTGTCATCTGTGGCTATATATACTTCGTCGACGTTATTTGCGGCTTTAGCTATGCGCCACACCCTGTTCAAGAGGCTTAAACCCTTTATGTTCGCCATGGGCTTGCCCGGGAATCTTGTGGACCCGTATCTTGCTGGTATTATTACGACGCTTTTCATATAGAGACCTTTCTAAATTATATTGACACTTAAGTCATTAAAAAATACCTTAAAGCTCATGTTTTTTACAGTATCAAATCTTAAGCCGGGACAAAAGCTGGAGGCCAATGGAAGTCTTGAGAACCAGGAGTGGCTAAGGCATTCCTTTTCCACACTGGACATAAAGATACGCGCCTTTGACTTTGATGTAACGATAGAAAAGAAGGGTGAATTCGTTGAGGTGGAAGGTCACTTTAAAGGCAGGGCCGATGTGCCTTGCGTAAGATGTCTTGAAGACTTTAATATACCTTTTGATCATAAGTTCAGGCTTTTCCTTTACAGTGAAGACGGCACCTATGCCGGCGATGGAGGAGAACACGAACTTAACGATACTGATATGGAATTTGGCTTTTTCCATGGCGACAGGGTCGACCTTGGAGAGATATTCAGGGAGCAGGTAATACTTGTTATGCCCGACTATCCATTGTGCAAGCCCAACTGCAGCGGTATTTGCAGTTGCGAAAAGCATGAAAATCCAGATAAATCATGTACTTGTGCTGAAAACGGCAGGAAAAACCCTTTTAGCGAACTTAAAAACTTGAAGTTAAAGAAATAGCGTTGTATTAGCAAATGATATTAGCAATTAACATGGAGGATACAGAACGTGCCAGTACCAAAGAAAAAAACGTCCAAATCTAAAAGGGATATGAGAAGGTCTCACCACGCCCTTACAAAAACAAGGAGTATAATCTGTTCTCAATGTGGAGAAAAAAAGCTTCTTCATCAGGCCTGCCCAAGCTGCGGGACCTATAGAGGAAGAAAAGTAACCACAGAAAAAGAGGAGGATTAGTCCTTTGAGTACAGCTTTACTTTTTCCGGGACAAGGCTCCCAGTATGTAGGCATGGGTACAAAGTGGATACAAAAGTACCCTTATGCCAAAGACTACTTTGACAGAGCCGATAAGGCCCTGGGCTTTTCTTTAAGCAAGCTTTGCTTTGAAGGCCCAGACACTGAGCTTGTTAAGACAGAGTTCACCCAGCCTGCCATCCTTACAACAAGTGTCGCGATGTTCGAGATACTTAAACGTGAGAAGAACATAAGTTTTTCTCATGTTGCAGGACACAGCCTTGGTGAATATTCTGCCTTGGTCGCTGCAGGGGCACTTAATTTTGAGGATGCAGTAAGGACGGTAAATTTAAGAGGCCGTCTTATGCAGATAGCAGTGCCAGCCGGCAAAGGAAAAATGGCAGCCGTTGTAAGGTGCGAAGAGAGTACCCTTAATGCAGAGATAAAGAAGGTCGACCCTAATGGCACTTCTCTTTCTGCGGCTAACTACAATTCTGACGACCAGATAGTCATATCGGGTTCTGCAGAGTCTGTAGATCAACTGCTAGCATCACTAAAGGAGCTGAAGATAAAAGCGATCCCGCTTAATGTTAGCGCTCCTTTCCATTCTCCGTTGATGACGACAATAGTTCCGGAGTTTGAACAGGCGCTCAAGAAATTGAACATCTCATCATTAAAGACACCTTACGTCGCTAACATAGACGCAAAAGTATATGCGGACAGCACTGTGATAGTGCCAAATCTTTCAAAACAGATACCTGGTTCAGTTATGTGGAAACAGACCGTTGCCACACTAAAGAACGCCGGTGTTACAAAGGCAATAGAAGTTGGCCCTGGAAAGGTCCTGGGCGGACTTTGCGCCAAGATGGCCGTAAGTTTTGAATGTATGTCCATGGATACTTTAGAAGACCTTAGCTCAATATAATAGGAGATCACATAAAATGGACCTAGGATTAAAAGGTAAAACAGCGTTAGTTACAGGCAGCGGAAGAGGCATAGGTAACTCTATCGCTCACGCGCTTGCAAAAGAGGGCGTTAATATAATAATAACCGATGTCAGCGACGCTAATTCTGAACAAGTCATAAATGATATAAAGAAGCACGGGGTTAACTGTGCTTTCTTCAAGATGAACGTTGCAGACTCAAGCTCGGTCACCGAATGCATAAAGAACATCCAGGAAAAAGAGATGACGGTTGATATACTGGTTAACAACGCCGGTGTAACAAGGGACAATCTTTTGATAAGACTTAAAGAAGAGGATTGGGACCTTGTGCTTAACGTCAATCTTAAAGGCGCTTTCAACTGCACGAAGGCGATAGCCCCTATAATGATGAAGAGCCGCTGGGGAAGGATAATAAATATAACTTCAATAGTCGGTGTTATGGGTAACAAGGGCCAGGCAAACTACTCTGCTTCAAAGGCAGGGATGATAGGCCTTACAAAATCTTGCGCACATGAACTTTCCTCAAGGAACATAACCGTTAACGCTATAGCTCCTGGTTTCATAGTTTCAGATATGACCAACGCTCTTAGCGAGGACGTTCAAAAGGACTTTATGTCAAAGATACCATTGGGCCGTTTTGGCACAGTGGACGAGATAGCAAATACCGTTACATTCCTAGCTTCAGACAGGGCTGCATACATAACAGGCCAGGTCATAGGGATAAACGGCGGTATGTATATGTAAGGAATTATTTATATTATTTAAGGAGGGAAAAATGGCAACTTTAGAAGACAGACTGAAAGGTATTATCGTTGATCAACTTGGTGTTGAGGCAGAAAAGGTGACCGCCAATGCGTCATTCATAAATGACCTCGGCGCAGATTCTTTGGACATAGTTGAACTTGTTATGGCTATGGAAGAAGAATTCGACCTTGAGATCCCAGATGAAGATGCTGAGAAGATCAAAACAGTAGGCGATGCTCTTAGCTATCTTAACTCAAAGAAAGGTTAATCATTGAATTTAAGTCTTTAATAGGAACTTAAGAGCCCAACGCTGTTATCAGTGTTGGGCTCGGTTTCTTAAAAAACAAAGGAGAC
Organism: Bdellovibrionales bacterium; assembly: GCA_022710165.1. GTDB lineage: Bacteria > Bdellovibrionota > JAFGOL01 > JAFGOL01 > JAFGOL01 > JAKLHL01. The sequence goes on from JAKLHL010000014.1 coordinate 12,626, forward strand.
AAAAGATCATGGGCTCAAGAAGAGTTGTTATAACAGGAATGGGAGTGGTTACTCCGTACGGAACAGATCTTAATAATTTTTGGAATTCACTTGTGGAAGGAAAGTCCGCAATATCGAATATAACAAAATTCAATACTGAACAGTTTTCAGTAAAGATAGCAGGAGAGGTAAAGAACCTCCCTGTGGACCAGTTCATAGACGCCAAAGAGATGAAGAGGATGGACCCTTTCATCCATTACGGCGTTATTGCTGCTGAGCTGGCCATAAGGGATTCAGGTATTACCTTCACCGATGAAATGAAACAGCGTACCGGTGTTTTTGCCGCCAGCGGAATAGGCGGTTTGATCACCATACAAGAGAACAATCAGAAACTTTTGGAAAAAGGCCCTGGCAGGATATCACCGATGTTCATACCAATGGTCCTATCCAACATGCTTCCTGGCCATATATCCATGAGGTATAAATTCACAGGTCCTAATCTTAGTATAGTATCTGCATGCGCAAGCGGAGCTCACTGCATAGGTCACTCTTTCTTGACCATACAAGAGAACAAAGCTGACTTTATGATAGCTGGTGCCGCAGAGTCTGCAGTATGCGAACTTGGTATAGGCGGTTTTGCAGCGATGAGAGCTCTTTCATCAAGGAACGATGCTCCTCAAAAAGCCAGCCGTCCATGGGATAAGGACAGGGACGGTTTTGTAATGAGCGAAGGTGGTGCTTTCGTTGTGCTCGAAGAATATGAGCATGCAAAAAAGAGAGGCGCACACATATATGCAGAGGTCATAGGCTATGGCCTTACAGCCGATGCAAGCCACATAACAGCTCCTGTAGAGGACGGTTCAGGTGCAAGACGCTGTATGGAACTTTCTGTTAAAGAGGCCGGCATAAGCCCAGATAAGATAGACTATATAAACGCACACGGTACATCAACACCGCTGGGCGATATAGCAGAAACGAACGCAATAAAAGGCGCGTTCAAGAATTCATTGAACAAGCTTAATGTTTCTTCAACAAAGTCGATGACAGGCCATATGTTAGGAGCTGCAGGAAGTATAGAGCTTGTTATTTCAGCTCTTGCCATCAAGCACGGTGTAATACCTCCAACCATCAACCTGGAAAATCTTGACCCTGCCTGCGAGGGTGTGAACCTTACACCGAACACGGCCGTTAAGAAGAACGTTGATTATGCTTTAAGCAATTCATTTGGTTTCGGCGGGACTAACTGCTCCGTCGTATTGAGGAAAATATGAAGATAGCAATAGCTTCTGATCATGCAGGTTATGATCTTAAGGTGTTCGTTCTTGAACATTTAAAGGGAAGGGGTGTGACCGATATCGCCGACCTTGGCCCGGACACGAACAAGAACTCAGTTGATTATCCTGATTATGCAAAGAAAGTATCACAGGCTGTCATCGACGATGAAGACTGCTTGGGTATACTGATATGCGGTACAGGGATAGGGATGAGCATTTCTGCCAACAAGGTAAAAGGCATAAGGGCTGCTCACGCAAGCGATCCTTATTCATCAAAAATGGCAAGACGTCACAATGACGCAAATGTACTTTGCATAGGCAGCAGGGTCGTAGGCCCTGGACTTGCTTTTGAGATAATTGATTCATGGCTCGATGCCCAATATGAAGAAGGAAGACATCAAAAACGTATTGAAAAAATAGAAGCTCTGGAGGGTTAAAATATCATGTGCATGGAAGATTGGTTCAGCTACGTTAAGAATTCAGACGAAGAAGTATATAAAGTTATAATGGACGAGCTCGACAGGCAGGAGTACGGCCTTGAGCTTATAGCGTCAGAGAATTATGTTACACCTGCTGTAATGCAGGCGATGGGTTCGGTACTCACGAACAAGTATGCAGAAGGTTATCCTGCAAAAAGATACTACGGCGGATGCAAGAACGTAGACGTTGCAGAGAACCTTGCCATAGAAAGGGCAAAAGAGCTCTTCAAGGCAGACTACGCCAACGTTCAGCCTCATAGCGGTTCACAGGCAAATATGGCTGTTTATATGGCGACACTTCAGCCTGGCGACGTTATCCTTGGAATGAACCTAAGCCACGGCGGGCATCTTACACACGGCAGCCCCGTGAACTTTTCTGGTTTCCTTTATAAAGTATTCCCATACGGCGTAAGAGAAAGCGATCAGACCATAGATTTTGATATGGTCCGTGATCTTGCTAGAGAGCACAGGCCTAAACTCATAATAGCCGGTGCAAGCGCTTACCCAAGGACTATAGATTTTAAGAAGTTCAGACAAATAGCGGACGAAGTCGGCGCAAAGGTGGTAGTTGATATGGCGCACATTGCCGGCCTGGTCGCTACCGGACTTCATCCAAGTCCTGTTCCAGAGGCTGAATTCGTTACTACGACCACCCACAAGACCTTGAGGGGTCCAAGGGGAGGCATGATACTTGCAAAAGAAGAATATGCAAAAGCCATAAACAGCAAGATATTCCCTGGTATACAGGGAGGACCTTTAATGCACGTTATAGCCGCCAAGGCTGTCGCGTTCAAAGAGGCCCTGACCCCAGAGTTCAAAAAATATCAGGAGCAGGTCTTAAAGAACTCAAAAGCACTCGCAAAGACCCTGGTCGATGAAGGCATAAAACTAGTTAGCGGCGGTACCGATAATCATTTGATGCTGATAGACCTTAGCAAGACAGAGATCACTGGTAAGGATGCAGAGGCTGCTCTTGGAATGGCAGATATAACGGTAAATAAGAACACCGTGCCATTCGAGACACGTTCTCCTTTCATCACCAGCGGTATAAGGATAGGCACCCCTGCGGTTACAACAAGAGGAATGAAAGAAAAAGAAATGCAAATTATAGGGAAGATGATCTCTAAGGTCATCAACAATATAAAGAGCGAATCAACGATAGCAGAGGTAAGGAAAGAGGTCGTTGAACTTTGCAAAGCTTTCCCTCTGTATAAGGGTGTACTGTTCTAAATTAAACTGGATGGACTATGAAAAGAAGACAAAGCAGAGAGCTCGCACTAAAATTCTTGTATGCTGTAGAGCTGTCTGAAATAGATAAGATAGACGCCATAAAAAGACACTCCAGTTTTGAGAAAGGAATAGACCCAGAAGTCCATGATTATGCGGTTAAAATAGTCAAT